>NZ_CP175511.1:2035000-2324176 GCF_046058945.1 Brochothrix campestris
CGGTTCATTCTACAAAAGGCACGCTATCACCCATTAACGGGCTTTAACTACTTGTAGGCACACGGTTTCAGGAACTATTTCACTCCCCTTCCGGGGTTCTTTTCACCTTTCCCTCACGGTACTGGTACACTATCGGTCACTAGGGAGTATTTAGCCTTACGGGATGGTCCCCGTGGATTCCGACGGAATTTCTCGTGTTCCGCCGTACTCAGGATACATTCTGGAGAGAAGCGCTTTTCGTTTACGGGACTGTTACCCTCTTTGGTTAACCTTTCCAGGTTACTCAACTAAACGCTTCCTTTGTAACTCCGTGTAGAATGTCCTACAACCCCAAAGAGCAAGCTCTTTGGTTTGGGCTGTTTCCGTTTCGCTCGCCGCTACTCAGGAAATCGATTTTTCTTTCTCTTCCTGCAGGTAATAAGATGTTTCAGTTCCCTGCGTCTGCCGTCAAACAACCTATGTATTCAGTTGTAGACACTATGCGATCAAGCATAGTAGGTTTCCCCATTCGGAAATCTCTGGATCAAAGCTTACGTACAGCTCCCCAAAGCATATCGGTGTTAGTCCCGTCCTTCATCGGCTCCTAGTGCCAAGGCATTCACCGTGCGCCCTTTCTAACTTAACCTTCAGATTTGTGTTCGTTGTTAAACAACTACTAACGCCTCTTTACTAATCACCTTACGGCTTTTAGTTCGACATAATGAACATATGTCTGGTTGGTCGTGCGATACGACCTGATGATTATAAATCACCTAAAATGAGTCTCGGTTGTTACTTGGTCTTTCTATTTCATATCAATTAGTATTCAGTTTTCAAAGAACAAACATAAATGAGAAGATTGACTTCTCAAAACTAAACGAACAAGCAGATGTCATACAACAATTAATGTAACTTATCACACCCGAAGGTGTGTTCCTATTCCTTAGAAAGGAGGTGATCCAGCCGCACCTTCCGATACGGCTACCTTGTTACGACTTCACCCCAATTATCTATCCCACCTTAGACGGCTAGCTCCCGAAGGTTACCAAACCGGCTTTGGGTGTTACAAACTCTCGTGGTGTGACGGGCGGTGTGTACAAGGCCCGGGAACGTATTCACCGTAGCATGCTGATCTACGATTACTAGCGATTCCGGCTTCATGCAGGCGAGTTGCAGCCTGCAATCCGAACTGAGAATAATTTTATGGGATTGGCTCCACCTCGCGGCTTCGCGACCCTTTGTATTATCCATTGTAGCACGTGTGTAGCCCAGGTCATAAGGGGCATGATGATTTGACGTCATCCCCACCTTCCTCCGGCTTACACCGGCAGTCACTTTAGAGTGCCCAACTTAATGCTGGCAACTAAAATCAAGGGTTGCGCTCGTTGCGGGACTTAACCCAACATCTCACGACACGAGCTGACGACAACCATGCACCACCTGTCACTTTGTCCCCGAAGGGAAAGTTCTGTCTCCAGAATGGTCAAAGGATGTCAAGACCTGGTAAGGTTCTTCGCGTTGCTTCGAATTAAACCACATGCTCCACCGCTTGTGCGGGCCCCCGTCAATTCCTTTGAGTTTCAACCTTGCGGTCGTACTCCCCAGGCGGAGTGCTTAATGCGTTAACTGCAGCACTAAGGGGCGGAAACCCCCTAACACTTAGCACTCATCGTTTACGGCGTGGACTACCAGGGTATCTAATCCTGTTTGCTCCCCACGCTTTCGCGCCTCAGCGTCAGTAACAGACCAGAGAGCCGCCTTCGCCACTGGTGTTCCTCCAAATATCTACGCATTTCACCGCTACACTTGGAATTCCACTCTCCTCTTCTGTCCTCAAGTCTTCCAGTTTCCAATGACCCTCCCCGGTTGAGCCGGGGGCTTTCACATCAGACTTAAAAGACCGCCTGCGCGCGCTTTACGCCCAATAATTCCGGACAACGCTTGCCACCTACGTATTACCGCGGCTGCTGGCACGTAGTTAGCCGTGGCTTTCTGGTTAGATACCGTCAAGGGGTGAACAGTTACTCTCACCCTTGTTCTTCTCTAACAACAGAGCTTTACGACCCGAAGGCCTTCTTCGCTCACGCGGCGTTGCTCGGTCAGACTTTCGTCCATTGCCGAAGATTCCCTACTGCTGCCTCCCGTAGGAGTTTGGGCCGTGTCTCAGTCCCAATGTGGCCGATCACCCTCTCAGGTCGGCTATGGATCGTCGCCTTGGTAAGCCATTACCTTACCAACTAGCTAATCCAGCGCGGGTCCATCTCACAGTGACAGCCGAAACCGTCTTTCACTTGAACATCTTATGATGTTCAGCACATTCGGTATTAGCATCGATTTCTCGATGTTATCCCCAGCTGTGAGGCAGGTTACCCACGTGTTACTCACCCGTCCGCCACTAACTTCAAAGGAGCAAGCTCCTTATCCGTTCGTTCGACTTGCATGTATTAGGCACGCCGCCAGCGTTCGTCCTGAGCCAGGATCAAACTCTCGTTAAAAAGTAACGGTGTTTAAACCGTCAAATGATCCTTAACTAGTTCGCTAGCTAAAAATTTATTACTTATTGTCGTTACGAAATTAATTGGTTAAACTCCTAAGAGTTTAAGCATATAACATCTTTTTGTTCGTTCAGTTTTCAAAGGTCAATCGTTATCGGCTCTCGCTGACAACTACTTTAGTATAGCACATCTATTGACTTTCGTCAACGTTTTTTTAAAAAATATTTATTCTTATTATTTCACACAACTTCTAAAAAGACGAAGGTGTTTCTTAAGAACTTTATTAATATACTATGTTTCATCAACTCTGTCAACATCATTAGTATTACGATTAGTTAGGATCCCCCCTCTCTTTTTAAACTTATTCTGTGTTTCACTAAAAAAATCACGACTCGCTCCGATTCACTCTTCAATCACAGCTTAATAACATACATTAACAAATAATTAAGCTTAATAATTTGTGTTTTTCTTTTTATATTTTATTTGTTGTATAATTAGTATTAGAAAAGAGGGACTCCAGATGTCAATTAATTCAGTAGAAACAACGATTCAACAAACTTTAACCTCATTAACTAGCGACAACAATGTCAAACAAGCGTTAGCTCACTTAATTAACAGCAATGAACACATAATCAAACAACAAATTAAACTAGCAGAAACTGCTAGCCCACCATTTAATGAAGATAAACGCCGAAAGCTATTCATTAAATTACTAACCGAGGCCGGCCTTAATAATCTCACAATTGACAGCGAAGGGAACGTCTATGGTTACTATCATCATGTAGCGGGTCGTCCCACACTTTTTTTAGCAGCTCATTTAGATAGTGTTTTTGCGATTGAAACTGACGTAACCGTTACGTATAAAAATAATAAGTATTATGGCGCTGGTATTTATGATGACGCAAGAGGTTTAGCGGTGGTCATTTCGATTGCTGCTGTATTGAACAAATTCAATATCGAGTTAGATGCTTCATTAATGATTGGTGCCACAGTAGGTGAAGAAGGCCCCGGTAATTTAAGAGGCGCTAAATACTTCTTTAAAACCCATCCGGAAGTAGACGCCTTTATCTCAGTTGATATCGATGCACCTAATGAAGTTATTTATCGTGCAACTGGTAGTTTACGCTATATCTATACGTTTAATGGTAGCGGTGGTCATAGTTATAGTGATTTTGGACGCCCAAGCGCTGTCCATGCTGCAGCTCGAGCTATTACACATATCGCCAATTTAACGCCACCAACAAATCCGAAAACTACTTTTAATGTTGGTGTGATGAACGGCGGAACAATCCCAACTGCCATCGCGGAAGAAGCGATGATATACGTTGATATGCGTTCAATCGATGCAAATGCATTAACATTACTTCACTCGCAAATAACAAATCTTGTTGCTCAGGCTGTTGATGAAGAAAATGAACACTGGTCAATGACGGATTCTCCCTTTGCTATTAACGTAATGTCTGAATTAAAAGGTGATCGACCCGCCGGATCACAATCCGATACAGCTATTCCCGTCTTAGCAGCGATGAATGCTGCTCGCTCATTGGGACTCACGCCGAGATTGTCAGAGCCTGCCAGTACCGATATCAACGCACCGCTTAGCATCGGCGTTCCGGCAATTGCAATTGGAGGCGGCGGCAAAGCCTATGACGAACATTCCACCAACGAATCATTCGATCCAACAGATTCACATTTAGGGCCACAACGTGTATTACTAACTGTCTTGACTTTACTCGGAATTAAAGGAGTGACCACAGCAACCTTAACTAAACGTTGACAAAAACATGACACCATAAAAAAGCCTTTCTCACAAAGATGAGAAAGGCTTTTTCTATACATATAATAAAACACTGAAGTACATAAACCCCGTACCAGCTAGCACAAACAGATGCCAAATTGCATGGCCAAACTTCAACTTTGGAAAACTGTATATCACAGCACCAATCGTAAAAATAAGCCCACCGATAATAAGCAACATAATGCCATCACCAGTAATCGCATAGTAGAGCGGTTTCATCGCAAAAACGATGCCCCATCCCATAATGACATAAACAATCGTTGACACCACACGGAATTTTTCCAAGAAAAACACTTTATAAACAATCCCTAATAACGCCATCCCCCAGATGACACCAAACAGTGACCATCCCAACGCCCCACCTAAACTAATGAGTGCATAAGGGGTATAACCTCCCGCTATTAATAAATAGATAGCGGCATGATCAAGAATGTTAAAAACATACCTTGTTTTAGATGGTTTTAAACTATGAAGCATCGTTGAGCAAAAATATAACGTCATTAACGAAATTCCAAAAATAGTAAAACTGACAACCTCAATCGCACTTCCTCTTGATGCTGCCACTACAATTAAACAGACTAATGCAGGAATACTTAATAGGAAGCCAATACCATGTGTGATGGCATTAGCAATCTCCTCTGCAACATTATAGGTTACTTTTTTTACCGCTACTTGATCCGTCATATTCAATACCCTCTTTCGTTTATCTACGCTAACGCTTTAATAACAACAACTTTTAAGTATGCGCTCTCTGGGAAACTACTTAGCGAGGCAAAATCAGTTGGTTGTTCAAACGTTGTCACAATTTCATACGGACGATTTTGAGCAGCAAAGGTCGCTTTAATTGTGCGGTTGAAATCAGCCATTGAAATACCACTATGGTTTGTCGACGCAATAATATGACCTTTTTTAGCGGTGATAGTAATCGCCTGCTCAAGTAGACTTCCGTAATCTTTCGCGGCACTAAATGTCACTTTCTTCGTTTTTGCGAAGCTTGGTGGATCAAGCACCACTAAGTCAAATTCCAATTCCTTACGGTTGGCATATTTGAAATAGTGAAACACATCTTCAACAATGATACTATGATCTTTCGGATCCAAGTTATTCACTTCGAATTGTTCCGCTGTTTTTGCACGACTACGGTTAGCAACGTCAACACTCGTTGTATGAACAGCACCACCCATTGCTGCTGCAACCGAAAAAGCACCGGTGTAAGAGAACGTATTCAACACACGTTTACCTGCTGACAGTTCTTCCATAATGTAACGACGAACATCGCGTTGATCGAGGAAAATACCAGTCATCGCCCCATCATTTAAGTAAGTCGCAAAATTAATGTTACTCTCTTTAATGATTAACGGCTCTGGCGCTTTTTCACCTTTAATGAAGTTATCATCCTCAACAAATTTACCTTGTTCACCAAAACGACTCTTCGCATAAATACCTTTAAAAGAAACAACCTTTTCAAAGGCCGAGTAAATCGTATCTGAGTGTAAGAAGATACCTTCACTGTACCAGTTAAACAGCACGAATCCGTCATACCAATCAATTGTTAAACCACCAATACCATCACTGATACCATTAAACAAACGAAACGCATTTGTTTCTTCTGATTTAAATAACATATCGCGTTTTTCAATCGCTTCACGTATTTTAATAAGGATGAATGCATAGTCAAATGCTTGCCCTTGTTCAGTCGAGATGACCCAACCAATTCCTTTATTTTGTTTACCAATTAACGCCGTAGCGACATAATGTTTTTTTTCATTCATTAATTCTACAACCGTACCTTCTTCTTTCGGTACTTTGTTATAGAAGATATCTTTTGTAATTAGCGGAAAACCACCATTGATGTTACTTACTGCCCATTTCTTAATTTCATACATGCACTTATTCCGTCCTTCTTTTTATTGACTTATGTTTATCATACCTTAAAAGCTACTCAAACACTAGTGTATGCATGTTTCGGATATGTTATAATCCTTACAAAATTGGACTTTTATCTCTGGTAAAGAAAGTTTCACATGACAATCATCGAAAGATCCTTCGGTTTTACCCAACCACATTTTAGCATGATACGATGTACACTATACGTAATGATAGCCGGCAATATAACTCCTACGATTACATAGATGATAAAATCACTTTGACCTTGCTTCCCAAAAATAGCAATCGGAGCAATCAAGGAATTGAGTCCTAATCCCGCTAACTCATAACTTGTTGTAAAACCGAATAACATGGTCGCAATCGGAGCACAAATAAGCGCCGCTAAAAATGGACCCGCTACCAGTTGTGGATGTTTCACTAAATTAGGAAACTGAACTTTTGGCGTAATCAATCCTTGCGCGAGGTTACCGCCTAGATCATTTTGACGGAAAGACATCACTGTAAAGCCAACAAACTGAGCAGTACAACCGATTAAGGCAGCGGCTGACGACACAGGATCGAGCTGAATTGCGATCGCTAAAGCGGCTGATGACGCGGGTGTCATTAGTAATACGCTCCAAACAAGCGCAATCACACTTGAACCAATTAATGGTGAAATGGTGATAGATTGAGCCATAAAAGCACTCAAATCGACCAACAGCGGTGTTGTCACGGCAGCAAGTCCCAATCCAGCAACTCCGCCGACTACGACTGCAACTAGTGGAATAAAGACCATATCTAAGATTGTTTTTCCAGTTAACCAAATTCCTACCACTGCTGCAATAATACCCGCAATCACAGCTGAAATTGGTTGACCAGAGACGAAAACGAGACCTACACCACCAGTCGCCGCATTCGCTCCATCAACAAATTGAACCGCCGCACCGCCGACAGTTGCAGCAACCATCGCACTAAAGACAACCAAGGTGTTTCCTTTTAATTGATAGGCAATCGCCACTCCAAATGCTGGTGCTAATAACGATTTAGCGATTGTACCAATCCCAGCAAACGCCGGCCAATGGATAAAGCCTCCAATAGTTTCGATCAACAATCCGATTCCTAACATGACAAGCACCGCATTCGCTACACCTGCTGATACACGGTACACATAATCCATCATCGTCAATTTTCGGTCTGTTTGTACTCTATTCATAAGAACAGCTCCTTTTTGTCTGAATTGTCAGTTAATTAAAACTAGTATACTCCTATTTACGGTCGGAAAATAGTCTTTTTTTAATAAAAACGCTTACAATGTTTTGGTTTAGTTTTTTCTGTTTAATCGTTTATACTAGATAACGAAAGGGAATATTAAAACTATAAAGATTCAGGAGGCGTTCTTATGAAACCTACACAAAAAACATCCTTTCGCGAGGCATTTTTAAATAATAAATACATCATTACACTTATTGTTTGCCTGTTGATAATTCTCGTTATTATGGGATTGACTCAGATTTCATTTATTTTTCATCCATTAGCAGTCGTAATTGAAACAGTCTTCTACCCAATTTTATTCGCTGGTGCGATTTACTATGTGCTTAATCCAATTGTAAAATTCCTTTCACACCACAAAGTGAAACGCTGGTTATCGACTACGATTATTTTTCTAATGACCATCGGAATTCTTGTATTGCTCGGTTTTTGGATTGTACCTGTCGTCAAAACACAAATCGTCCAATTGTTCGACGATATTCCTGACTACATAAATTTACTAGAGAACAAATTAAACGACTTAACAAGTACCGGGATACTCTCACGCTATAAAACACAAATTGACGATATGATTAGTAACATCGGCAACCTTGCATCTACCAACGGCATTGAATGGACCAAAAACTTTTTCGCAGGTTCGACATCTTTTTTCAGTGCATTATCAACCGTTGTTTTAACAATTGTCACAATACCACTCGTCTTGTTTTACATGTTAAAAGATGCCGATAAAAAGTTATTGCCCGCTTTAGTGAAACCTTTCCCGACAAAAGCACGGCCAATGTTAGCGCAAATGTTACGCGATATGAATTCAAAAGTTAGTCATTACATTCGTGGTCAACTCTTTGTTGCGCTTGTGCTTGCTATCCTGTTTTATATTGGCTATTTAATTATCGGCATGCCTAACAGTTTAACCTTGGCTGTCTTAGCAGGGGCTACTAGCATCGTCCCTTATTTAGGACCAATTATCGCGATTTCACCGGCCTTAATTTTAGCTTTAATAACGTCACCGGCGATGCTATTAAAACTCGTAATTGTTTGGAGCTGTGTACAGTTTCTTGAAGGAAAGTTTGTTACACCGCAAATTATGGGACGTTCATTAGACGCTCATCCTTTAACTATTTTATTCTCTATCTTAATCGCAGGTCATCTGTTTGGTATTGTTGGTATTTTACTAGCAATCCCTGGTTATTCTGTCTTAAAAGTGCTCGTTCAATACATCTTCAAAGTTTTACGAATCGAGACTGATTTATACGATGATACACCTCGTTAATATTAAAAGCGCCTTCCAAAATGGAAGGCGCTTTTTGCTTACCCTTTTTTCTCAACCGCAATAAACTGTTCTTGATGAAAATCATAATAGCCTTGATCAGTCAGTTTCAGGGATGGTATGACTGGTAAGGTTAAAAATGATAACGTCAAAACAGGATCAAAGCCTCGCGCTGTGCTCAATGTTTCAAAACCGGCTTGCAGGGCCTGTAGCTGTTCATTGACACGCTCATAAGGTTGGTCTGACAATAATCCCGCGATTGGCAATGGCATTTGCGCAATGACGTTTAAATTCGCATCAATCATTGCCACACCACCTTTAATCGTTGTCACCTGCTCAATTGCTTTTAATATTGCCTCGTCAGATGTGCCGACTGCCACAATATTATGTGAATCATGCGCGACGGTTGTGGCAAAGGCACCCGCCTTTAATTCGAAACCTTTTACAAGTCCAATACCGACACAACCTGTTCCCTGATGACGTTCAACAACAACCATTTTAACGATATCCTGTGTTAAATCGGCTTCAAACTGACCATTTTGAGGTGTCACCTGTAACTCTAGATGATTGGTCTCAACATGATTCGGCTGTATCTCAATCACATGAACCGCTCCGTTCTGCAACGGTAATTTCAAATCAGTTGCTGTGACATTATGAACAATGGCCGGTGACTCGAATGCTGACGGTTCATGCACAAAGTAATCTTCTTGACGTGTTCCGTTTACGACAACCGCTTGTCCGCGTTTAATAACACGATTAATCGCCACTGTTTTTGGATTATCTAATATGACTAAGTCCGCCTGATAACCGGCAGCAATCGCTCCAATATGCTGTAATTGATGTGCTTCCGCCGCGTTCAGCGATGCCATTTGATAGGCAATCTCAGGTGTGATCCCCGTTTCAATCGCTAACTTTATCGAGTAGTTAATTGAGCCTTCATCAATGAGGTCGTTAATTAACTTATCATCGGTACAAAAAGAAAAGCGGCGTGCATTTTGGGGTGTGACCGCATCAATTACATTTAAGGTATCACGTGTAATCGTGCCTTCACGAATAAAAACATACATCCCTGCTTGTAAACGGGCCCGAGCTTCCTCCACTGTTGTACTTTCGTGGTCGGTACGAATGCCTGCTGCCATATATACATTGACCTGCTCAGGAGTCAAACCAGCGCCATGTCCATCGGCATGACCTCCTGCGTCGAGCGCATCGGTCACTTTTTCAATCATATCGGATGCCGCTCCAAAAACCGCGGGGTAATCCATTACCTCAGCCAAACCAATCACTGATTGTTCGCGATAAAGCGGTTTTAAATCGGATGCTTTTAAAATAGCACCGGCATGTTCAAAGGAAACAGCCGGCACTGAAGAAGGGAGCATAAAATACGTGTCTAACTTGCTTTTTTCACCATCTTTAATCATGAATTCAATGCCTTTAACACCGGCGACATTGGCAATTTCATGCGGATCAGTCACAATTGAAGTCACTCCGTTTTGTAACAAAATACGGCCCATTTCCTGTGGCGTCACATTTGAACTTTCAATATGAACATGGGAATCAATAAAACCAGGCACGATGTATTTCCCTGTTGCATCAATTGTTTCTTGCGCTTCATAGTGACCGAATCCAATAATTGTTTCATTCGCAATTGCAATATCTTGTTGCAGCCATGTGCCATCAAAGACATTAAAGACCTGTCCGTTTTTAATTACTAAATCAGCAATAACTGTTTTCGTTGCTGCAGCCACGCGTTGTTGTATGCTACTCTTCGTTATCATTGTTCCGCTCCCCTTTTTAGTGTTTTAGTTATTATAACGATAGACCATCAAAAAGTAAATCAAACAAAAAAGTTACCCACATGTGGATAACTTTTTTCGATACTAACTTATCCACGTTAGTGGTATAAGCTGTGGATAGTTATTTATCTGTTCGGAAGAAACCTTCGTCATCTAAATAACTTTCAGCTGCTGATTTCGCATAAAAAGCCATTTCGACCTTGCCATCATCGGTTAACACTTGCCACATATCTTTTTCATGTGCCAAAATCAACGTTTGGTGTAGGCGGGTATTTTCCCACGTTTCTTTATAATCAGCCTTAAAGCCTGATTCATCTTTTTGCAACTCATCAATTGCCGCTTCAATGGCTTCAATCAATTGGGTTTTACTAAAGTCACGTCCATTGACATAGCCTTTCTCATCCGTCTCATCCATTGTTAAAAAAGGAGCATATATCCAAATGTTGCCATTAGGATGTAAGTGACGAACCACCATTGTTTTTGCTTGTTCACTCGCTTTATAGTGGTAGTTCACCCGTTTTAATGATACGGGTTGTTTCGTTAGTTCAGCATAACGATCTAGAATCGCTTCTTTCTGTTCAAATGTTAACATTTTTCTTTTCCTCTTTTCTCTAATTACGGTTTTAACATAAATTTACGTACAACAGCTGCGACACCATCGTCCTCATTGCTCGGTGCTTCGTACTGGGAATGGCTCTTAATATTCGCATTAGCATTGGCCATCGCTACACCTAATCCGGCATAAATAATCATACTCTCATCATTGTTACTATCACCACAAGCAATCACATTTTCAGCGGTTAAGCCAAGTGATTTAGCAAGCACGTCTAAGCTAGAGGCTTTCGTAATCCCCTTCATCGTACATTCTAAAAAGAATGGTTTCGAACGGACAATTTGCAAGCTCTCCGAAAAAACCGCCTTAATCAACGGTTCCACCACATCTAAATCTTCTTCTGCAGCTAAAAACATCATCTTATTAACCGGTTGTGTAATGGCTTCACTCATTGTCGCCGTTTCAATCACAGGCATCGACACGAGTTGGCCTTCATACGTTGCCCACTCATTCTGACGACGCGTTAAAATTGAGCCCTCGCTATACGTTAAAATATCAAGGTCGCGTTTAACCGCTTCAGCTGTCATTTGTTGCGCTAGTTCAACTGGAATCATTTTGGCAAAGAGGGGTTCTTTTGTTTTACAGTTATACACATAACCACCATTATACGCTGAAATATAGCCGCCATGTTGTTCTAATTGTAATTCTTTTGCCAAAGCAGTGATTCCTTCATACGGACGCCCCGATGCCAACACGACTGTTTTGCCTGCTAGTTGCGCCTCAATTAGGGCGTCACGGTTCCCTGTGGATAACTCACCCTTATTATTTAATAACGTTTCATCTAAATCCAATGCAATTAGTTCGTACATTCTTTTTCCTCCTCAATTAAACCGAAATGGATTAAAGCTTTCATGATGCCATCTGCTTTAAAATCAGCGGTCACATAATCCGCAGCTGCTATTAATGGCTCAACCGCATTGCCCATTGCTACTGCGGTATCAACATAGTTGAACATTTCTAAATCGTTAATGCCATCACCGAACGCATAGGTTGGAATGTTCTCATACTGTTGTTTTTTGATAAACGCTTCAATACCGACAGCTTTTGATGAACCGTTGGGAACAACGTCATAGCCGTGGGGCGTATTTCTTAAAAACGTTAGTTGTGGAAACTGTGCTTCAAAGGCCGCATCTGCATGCTCACTCAAGAGCATTATGAGATAGATCTCCTTTGTTAAATACAACTGCGGATGACATTGTGGATACGAACTATGTAACGATTCATAATTAACACGTGTCCAATGATCATCGCTTTTTTCTGCCGTGATTTCACTGTCACTGTAATAGGTTAAATTATAGTTCTTTTGCTGAGCCGCGACTTTGAGCGCCTCGATGTCTGTTTGATGAAAGGGGTTAGTGTAGATTGAATTGCCCTGACTGACAACATATTGCCCGTTCATCGACACAATCGAATCGATACCTGTTTGTTGCAGGACACCTTCAATTTCATGCGTCGCACGTCCGGTTGCAATTACTGGCAAATAGCCATTGCGACGTAAACGTTCAATCGCAGCTAAGGAACTCGGCGCGATTTGGTTCGGACCTGTTAATAAAGTGCCATCTAAATCGAAAAAGATGATTGCTTTTGGATTCATCGCTATCTCTCCTTTAATAAGGTTCTCTTTACTATTCTATCATGAAGCACTGTATTTGTAATTTCTTTATCTGCCAATGCTATTGTATAATAAAGAGAGAAAACATATCCACAAGTTATACACTCATAGATTGGTAGGTGACGCTTTTGTTTTATTTCCTCATTCCAGGACTACTCTTTATTAGTTTTTTCTTTTTATTCAATGCAATCGATAATCGCCGTGTCAGCAACTCGTTATTTTTAACAATCGGACTATTCATTTTATTGTTAGGGTTTCTCGTCATGTGGGTTGAAGATGACATTAACGGTGATGCGCTTTATTACGGTTACCTCGTCGGACGTCTGTTTGTGATTTTAATCGGTCTTGCTCTTATTCTTAATGGCCTTGTCGTCATTAAGAAAGAAGGACGTACCCTTCCTAATATTTTATCATTGGCTTTCGGAATAGTTCTCTGTCTCTTTGTTAGCCTGACATTTACAGACGGCTTTTTACAGTTTGAATTTATCAAAAAAGTCTATCTTGTTTTTATTGTCATCGTTGGTTATTACATCTTTATTTTTGTAAACTGTGTTATCTCAGCCGCCTTATATCAACTTAATCGCCCTCGTCTCAATCAGGATTTTATCATTGTCCTCGGTTGTGGATTGAATGGGGATAAAGTAACACCCTTGTTAGCGAGTCGCTTAAATCGCGCGCTGAGTTTTTATTTAAAACAAAAACATCGGACGACCGCCCCGCGGATTATTTTATCAGGGGGGCAAGGTGCTGATGAAATTGTCGCAGAGGCCTTTGCGATGAAAAACTATTTATTAAGTAAAGGTGTTCCTGAACAGCATTTATTACTAGAGGACAAATCCACCACCACAGCTGAAAACATGCGCTTTTCAAAAAAAATCATGGATGGTCTCAAAGATACGTACAGCAGTATTTTCGTAACGAATAACTACCATACGTTTCGTGCCGGCATCTTTGCCAAGCGTGCCCATCTCGACAGTGGCGGTATCGGTGCCCACACAGCACCCTATTATTTACCCACCGCCTTCGTCCGTGAATACGTTGCTATTTTAATGTTGCATAAATGGATTCACTTGAGTGTGACTGTGATTTTGCTCGGGTTGATTATTATCATGTAATTGAAAAGAACGATTATCCCTAGTGGGATAATCGCTTAGATTGTAGACAAAGTCTAAACATACTTCATTTTCTTTGTAATGCTATTACAGTGACTTTGTGTACGAGATGATAAGACTGAATAGAAATGTTGTTATATCCTCTCGTATTTAAATCCTAAACTTGGGTGATTTCAAAAATAACGCATCGACGGGAAATAGTCGAGACGTTATTTTTTCCAATCACTGCCGTTTAGAACGGCTTTAAATTCTTTTGTTCTAGGAAACACGAGCCTTGGAGGTGAGTGTACAGATGGTACTCGACTCCGATAAGGCGAGGCATTGACGACCTAGAACAGCGTTTATCTTCAGTTTGGAGCGATTATCCCTAGTGGGATAATCGCTCTTTTTCTAGTTTAACTTCATAATATTTGCCCGTATCACTGCGACCGTCTTATCTAGCGCTATTGTTTCACGTGAATCAAACGTTAGTGGAATAATCCGCTCGATGCCTCCTGCGCCCAGTAGAACAGGAACACCCATCGCCATCTTCGTTACACCATATTCACCATCTAAGACAGCAGCAGCCGCGGTAATAATTTTGGCGTCATTATAAATGGCCTGTACAAAGGCGGCAAGTACGTTACCGATACCGAACTGTGTATGTCCCTTCCGTTCAAAAATATCAAAACCGAAGTAAACAACCTTTTTTTCGAGCGCTAAGCGTTCGACTGTTTGACCAAGTAATGTTTCATAATCCGCTAACGCTAGCCCGCCGATACGGACGTGAGAAAAACAAGCAAATTGCGAATTGCCATGTTCACCAATCATAAATGCTTGAATACTGCTCGGATTAACACCTGCCAACTGTTGTGACAATTGCCGACGTAAACGCATGCTATCTAAGGCTGTACCTGTACCAATCACATAGGCTCGCGGCAAACCTGATAGTTGCCAAATTAAATAGGTAATAATATCACAAGGATTGGTGGCAATCACATACTTGCCAAGAAAGCCCGCTTCCTTCAATTTTGGAATAACGCTTCGAGCAATTGTTGCCGAACCTTCAAGTAGCATCAAGCGGTCTTCTTCAAGCGCAGTTGCTCGTTCAGTATAGGCGACGAGGATCATATCACAGCTGGCTAAATCGGTTAATGAAACAAGTTTAACCTGAGTAGCTGTCTGTGTTACTTCGATACCATCCATAAAATCAAGCACTTCACCCTCTGCTCTATCTGTATCACAATCATAGACGAGTATTTCATCCACAAGCTGTTGATGCGTTAACGCTGATACAGCTGCGATACCGACATTGCCAATACCAAGAACACCCACACGACGTTTTGTTTGGCTCATTATCTCGCCTCCCCAAATAAACCTAAGGCTGCGATGCGAGCTACCGCTTCTACTAAACGTTCAGTTGGTTGCAACACACTGACTCGCACATAATTAGCTCCCATCGAACCAAAACCTTCTCCGGGTGCCACCGCAATCTGCGCTTCATCAAGTAAGTAGTTCGCAAAGGAAGCGCCTGTAAAACCATCTGGCACTTTAAACCAAGCAAATAAAGAACCTTTCGATGCTTCGACCGACCACCCAATTGCCTGCAAGCCCTTCACTAAGGTATTAAGTCGTGTTTCATACACGAGACGATTCGCTTCAACCTGCTCAAGTGAACCTGTTAAGGCTTGCGTCATCCCATCTTGGATAAAGCCAGGCACCATCGTGTAAGCATTGCTGTGGTAATTTTTTAAAGCGGCAATAATCGAGGCGTTCCCGACGACAAAGCCAAAGCGATAATCAGCCATCGAAAATGTTTTTGAAGCTGTATATAACTCAACACCTTGTGCTTTACCGTCTTTCATTTGCATTAAACTTAACGGCGTTACGCCATTATAACCAATCGCTGCATATGCAAAATCATGCACAATTGCAATCTGATATTTTGCAGCGAAACGTATCGCCTTTTCAAAAAAGACTGGTGTTGCAACCGCTCCGGTTGGATTGTTCGGATAGTTCAACATCATCACCTTTGCCGCTACAGCAACCTCCTCCGGAATCGCATCAAAATCAGGTAAAAAATCAGTTTCAGCAGTCACCGGCATTTCATATATCGTTGCCTGTGCTAATTTTGCTGCGGCGAAATAAGGTGGATAGGCTGGATTCGTCAACAAAATGGTATCACCTGGATTGAGTAAGGTTTGTGGCACTGCTACAACACTCACACCCGATGAACTCACAATCATCACCTCTGTAGCAGGATCAATCTCAACATCGTAAACACGCTTATAAAATTGTGCCACCGCGTCTTTCACATTATCCTTACCCATAAACGGTGGATAACTATGATTGCTCGGATCAATGATTGCCGCTTGCATCGCTGCTTGAATCGCAGGGTCAGTCGCTAGATCAGGACTCCCACTCGCTAAATCAATGACATCGTCACCAACCTTTATTTTTGCATTGATTCGATCGTCTATCTCACTGAAGTAATTAATCGGCAACGATTTTACAACGTCTGCCATTTCGAATTGAGCCATAAGATTGCATCCCCTTTTTATACAGTAATATACTGATATATTACACTAAAAACGGTTTTATTCCTAATTAAATTCACGATCATTCATATTTATTCATACGTCGATTAATGGTAAACACACCATAAAACAAAAAGATGCTAACAAAGAACAATATGACACCCGGCATAAATCCTTCGGGGGTAAACACCATTTCAATTGTATGTTCCCCTTTTGTTACTGGAATTGAGAGAAAGGCATCGTCAACAGTGTTAGCTTCAACTACCTTACCATCAACTTTGACCTCCCAACCATTATCGGCTGGAATCGTTGTAAAGAGCGTTTGCTTACGCGCTTTAACATTGACAGTCGCTGACGCTTTCCGACCGTCGACCTTAAATTCTACGCCACTTTGTTTAATCCGTCCCGCATCCTCTTGATATTGATTCACATCCAGAAAAATCACGATTGGCTTGCCAATCGAAACGGCATCCGTCCCATAAAAATTCGTTGTATACTCAATATCACGGGCCATTGGATAATAACCTAAATCGTAGTATTGTCCGTTAATTGATAATTGGGTTGCCTTATTAACACCATTAACAGTTAGTAATACCGATGATGAACCAATCTGACCATAGTTTGTTGGCCAAATACTCATGTATGCTTGTTTATTGGCAGGAACATGCACCTTCCAAGTGATTTTTTTATCAACTTCATTTTTAATTGCTGTATACGTCACATTTTCAGTGTTTGGATCAGTAACCGTGGACACATTATCGGTCGAGATAACAGTTGGTATTGCGCTCGTAAAATAAGTGTTGTGTGATTGCGCTAATTGACTGTACAGCTGCGTTTGTGTTCCTAAGTTATCATTTTTTTTCACTTTGAATTTGTTAATATTCGCATCGGTTAAGATACCTAACGGTAGCGCATTTTCATTTTTAAATAAATAGTAGCCTTTATCATTCGAATATTGACTAAACCCAAATTTATTAATCGGCATTTTAGTGATGTTGTAGCGCACGCCAAACAACGAATCCATTAACAAGGTATTATTGGCATATCGTATATTCAAGTTTGTACCTCGTGATTTAAATCCTAAGTCATTCATAAAGGATAACGTGTTACGATTACGGACCGATGAAAACTGACTCAGCCCATTAAAGCCATAATTAATCGCATCATTGGCAGAAACGGGATCCATTGTTTCGGTGCGATAAAACGTCGTTGCATCGGCTGTGATTGTTTTCTCAATCACTTCTCGATAACTTGTGTAAGGGAGCTGATACGAAGTTCTCGCGGGATAATTCCAATCTTCTAACACGCCATTAAGCATTGTTTTCATGTTGATGACAGCCTCACTCACCATCACAATCACCAATATAACTGCTAACTTTTTCATAATTGTGCGGTTCAAACTGGAAATTGCAAATACAATCGCATAAATGATTAAAAAGATTACAGTTAAATAGAGCGAATCTTGTTCTAAATACGTATAGAGAGACTCTGGCAGTAAGTATTTCACGCCTAAAAACAGCGCTGCTAAACTAATAATAATTGTAATTACACGGCCATTATCACTCCGTTGATAGTTAGTAAAACCGTAACCCGCTAACATCACGACGATAAATGAAAACAAGAATGAATAGCGGAATAAAAACATGTAAGGTGAATGCATTCCTTGCCAAAATAAATTCAAAGCCGAAATATTAAAGCTGATAAAGACAATCAACACTAGAGCGCCAAACGCTAATTTCGTCCGCAAGTTGCATTTTTTAGTAACAAAAAAGTAAATCGCCATAATCAAGGGGATTAACCCGGCATATGTAAATGGAATACTATCATATTTGGTGGTATCATAAACGCCGATCATAGATTTAACAACAACATCCCATAGATGTGTTTCACTCGTAAAAAAACTGGTCACCTTTGTAAGTGCTTCACCATTGTTGCGTAAATCCAACACCATCGGCAGAATCATAATCATCGCTGATAAGCCCGCTAAGAGAGCTGTTGCAAAATACAGCACCAGTTTGCGCAATCGTTTTTGCGGCTCAATAACGAGTAAGGCAAACATGTATAACACACTAAAAATGCCGATCATAAAGCCCATATAATAGTTAGAAATAAACAATAAGGCGTACGCCACAAACAATAACGTCGGCTTAAAATGCTCCATCAGACGATTCACACCCAATACAACTAATGGGAGATAAATCAAACCATCAAGCCACATGATTGACATTGAATAAGCCCCCACAAAAGACATCAAGGCATAAGCTACACTTAAACCAATCTGTATGAGTGGATGAATCTTAAATGTCGCTTTTGCATATATCCAAAACGTAAGACCGATTAGACCGACTTTAACAATCGTTAATAAATAAATGAAATCGGGAATATTGGCATTCGAAAAAAAGTACACTAAAAACGGAAAAACACCGCCTAAATAATAAGACATAAAGGCGTAATAATTAAAGCCTAGTCCTAAATTCCAATTATAAAAAAGACTTCCCTTTCCATGTAATACATTATTAAAACTTGCATAAAAATTGCTATACTGTGAAAAACTATCACTTGCTAAGATTGAGCGTTCACTGCCCCAATAAATACCTAGGCTATAATAGACCAAAGCCATTACCACTAACGGAATCATAAAAGCACAAATATATTGTGTGAAATTATGTTTGATTACTTTGTATGCTTTTTTCATTTGTCTCCTCCTGCGTATACTGTCTCTTACATCATACTATATTATTGTTCTTCTCCTCAACAGATGCACAAATAGCAATAAAAAACCACAACAGCGAGTTGTGGTTTGGGAATGTAGACTGAATAGCAATGCTGTTGACTGCGTTGCTTTCACTTTTATTTCTCTAGTTCAATCAACCAGAAGCTTTCAACTTTATTTCTCTAGTTCAATCAACCAGAAACTTTCAACTTTTATTTTCTTCTAATAACTACGACTAACGCTGCTAAGCTTAACAGTAATGCAAGACCACTGACAAACCAAAGTCCAATCGATTGGCTTGTTTCAGCAGTTTTTTCGTGATTGCTCACAGTTGCTGTTTTTCCATGTGCATCTGTTTTTGTGTTTGCTTGTTCAATCATCGTCTGCGAATGTGGTGTATCAGCATCGGCGTCACCTGTCCATTCTACGATGCTTTTATCCTCATAGTATTGGTAGGCATTCCAGTCCATCGCTCCTGTTTGAGCAGGGTTTTGAGCCACAAATTGAAACGATTGGAATTGACCTTGTTCAATTCCACCCTCTTCATTTTTCTTTTCCCATGTGACACGTTCAATCTTATCTGCTTTATTTGTGGTGGTCGTTACCTTCCAACCTGGTAGCGGTTGATAGTTTAAAAAGTTGGCCGTTTCAGGGACAACGAGTACCACCTTTATAGTCGCATTGTCTTTTTCATTCGGCACCTTCATTGTATATGTTTCATAGCTTTCTGTTTGAGAAGTTGCCGGGCTCACCGTAACATGAGCACTGACCGACATTGAAAATCCAAATACACCAATTAATACAGCTATCATAACGCTAAGTTGTTTCATTCGTCTTGCTCCCTTCTTATCTGCTAATTCTAATTTCAAATGTATCTTCAACCGTTTCAAAGTCGGTTGATAAGGCTTTAATCGTCACCTGCCATTTACCAGTTTGACTAATAAACAACCCTTTGGCACGATAACGTTGCGCCTCTTTATCCCAGTCTAAGGTGGTTGTGGTTGATACCTCGCTCCGGTTTTTGGCAACAATCATTTGAACTTGCTGCCAATCAGCCTTAACATCAGCTTGATCCAGTTGCACATCAAAGACATTTTCACCAACGATTGCTGGCGCAATCGTTAAATTGATTTGATGCTGCTTGAGCGTACTCTTTAAAACGAGTGGCGTAGGCTCAGGTGGGGGTGGTGTCGCCGTATTTGTTAAAAAACCGACTAAGCCTAGAATGATAATTCCCGCTCCAATTTCAGCCCATAACGTGCCTTTATTTGGCACATTTGTACGCTTCATTGCCCGCGCCACGAAATGACCAATCCCAATCACACCCATAATAAACACCACTAGCGCTTTAATTAACAGTGTTCGTCCATAGGTCGATGTGAATACTTGCATGATTGAACTAAAATATAACGCACTTAACAAAATACCACTCATAATCAAGGTCAGCACCGCGCCAAAGGCCACTGGCGCAAAGCGTTGGAGACTTGTGTCATACGCCAACTTGACTGTGGTGGAGTATTCACGACGTAGCGTGAGATATAAGGTTAAAATGATCATCACCCCACCAATCCAGACGCTAGCCGCTGTTAAATGGAGCCAGTCGGTCACTGTCGATAACACGATAATCGTTGCCGCTTGTGAATGACCACTAGTTGCTGTCGCGAGTGTCATCCCAATGAAACCAACCGTCATAACACTCAGTTTAAGTGCCCATTTATCTGTCGAACGATTGAAATAAAAATGGCCACTAACTGCAAAGACCATTAAGGCACAACATCGCCAAAACCAAAGCCGACCAAATGTCGTCTCGGTGAGCGTTTGCCAAGCTAACTTAAAATCTAATGCTTGCCAAAGACTGACATTATTTAACAGGGCCGTTTGAGCAATAAACTGGAGGATAAACGCCAGAATCACTAACATCATTCCGGTCATCACCAGTGTTTTCAATGCGCTTTTTAACGCCTGTTTACTTGCGGTCGGAATAAGATAGAGCAAGGCTAATTGAACACCTGCAATCATGCTGAGACCAATATAAAGCGGCCATTTAACAAGCGATTGCATGATTGGTGTGTTCGACTGATCACTGGTTGCATCGGGAATCGCGTCTGTGGCTTGATAACCAAACATAAACGTGCCAGAAACAGCATGCCCATCCGCTGAAATCACCCGCCAATTCACACTATAAATCCCTTTACTTAAAGCGTCAGTCAATTTGACACTGACGATACGGTTGCTCTCTTGTTCAATAAAAGCAGCCCCTTTATCGACACGATTCCCCGCTTCATCTGTTACCGCGATGGTCGGTGCTTGATTTTGAATCGCTTCATCAAATTGAACCGACACCTGTGCTGGGCTCTCCTCGACATTCGCTTGCATCGCTGGGGTTGTTTGTTGCACATAAGCATGAGCCGATACAAGTTGCAATGGCATCAGCGTCAATACTACAATCAATCCTATTAATGTTCCGAGTTGGCTTATACGCAATTGCAACATGCATTCACCTCATTTACAATCCCGTCCATCTTACTATCAGAATGAAATCGTCTTTTTTTCAACATTGAAACCGCTCCTTTAAACGCTTACCGTTAGTATAGCAAAATCTCTGTCACGATTAACACACAAAATGACGCCTTCAACCACCTTTTATGTCCATTTTGTGACAGGTGTATATTTTTGAGATACGACTCTTATTAATTACTGCTATACTGATTATATCATGATAGAAAGAGGTGCAGAAATGACTCATTTAAATTGGGCAATACTCGGTTTAGGTTCAATCGCAACGGAGATGGCAGCTGCTCTACAAGAGGCACATGGCACTATTTATGCCGTCGCTTCACGTTCACAAACAAAAGCAAACACATTTGCAGCTGCGTATAATGTAACGGCTGTATACGGCTCCTACGAGACGATGCTGGCGGATGAAAACATTGATGTCGTTTATATCGCGACACCACACAGCAATCACTATGAATATATTATCGCTAGTTTGCTTCATAACAAACACGTACTCTGTGAAAAAGCCATCACTGTCAACAACTTACAATTAGCTGAAATCACCGCCTTAGCCAAACAAAAACAGTTAATTGTGGCTGAAGCGATGACCATTTTCCATATGCCGCTCTTCAAAAAAATCAAACAATTGATTAACAAAGGCGACTTAGGAACACTTAAAATGATTCAAGCCTCGTTCGGGAGTGTCAAGGAAGACGATGTATCGAATCGTTTCTTTGATCCAGCCTTAGCTGGTGGCGCCTTACTCGATATTGGCACCTATGCCGTATCCTTCGCCCGCTATTTTTTAAGCAGTCAACCAACCGTCATTAAAACAACGATGTTGCCATTCGAGACAGGTGTCGATGAACAGTCTGGGATTTTATTGCAGACGAAAGAAGGCGAAATCGCTGTTATCAATCTAAGTATCCGCGCAAAAATGCCCAAAACAGCGATTATCGGTGGCGATAAAGGTTATTTTTCAATTACAGACTACCCTCGTGGTACACAAGCCTCTTTTTTCAATACCGAAACTGGCACAACAACATTGATTGAAGCTGGCCGTGCTGCAGATGCCTTCCAGTATGAGATTGATGCGTTTGAAACGGCTGTTACCAGTCAGAAAGAACATACCTTATCACTGAGCAACGATGTTATCAGCATCCTAACTGAGGTCCGCCAACAATGGGGAATGTCTTATCCGTTCGAAAAATAAGGCAAAAAAAAGAAGGGGCGATTGCCCTTTCTTTTTTTGCCTTATTTAATCACTTTATAGTTTTTAAAGTTTACGACTGTTGTTGGGTTCGCTTTAACTTCTTCAATTGCTGAATCTCGTTTAGTGATAGTTAACACCGCTGAGTTTGTTAAAAACTTAATAATGATACCTTCACCCGACATATCCTCACGTTTAAACTTAACTAAGTCGCCTACTTCTCCTACTGGTACGATTTCTTTTTTCTCTGACACATAAATCAACTCCTTTATACTATTAAGAATAACATATATTTGGAATTGTTTTGCTATTATTGTTTTAACGTGGTATGATAAACATGTGCTTTTGATAGGTAAATAAATGAATTCAAACTTCTTTTTATGCCTAAACAAGACTACAACTATTTGCACTTAGTGCATAACTGGAGGTTTTTTATAATGGAAACAGGTAAAGTAAAATGGTTTAACTCAGAAAAAGGTTTTGGTTTCATCGAACGCGAAAACGGTGACGATGTATTCGTACATTTCTCAGCTATTCAATCTGAAGGATTCAAAACTTTAGAAGAAGGCCAAGCTGTAAACTTCGAAGTTGAAGATGGACAACGTGGACCTCAAGCTGCTAACGTTGAAAAAGCGTAAGTAACTGTTAGACCTACCCTCGGGTAGGTCTTTTTTCATGTCTTTTTTTAAAGATAGTCAGACGCTGGAAAGTATGCTATACTGAGTACTTGCGATGAGTCTTTTGCAGCGTGTTCTGTCCGCTGCGCAGTGTGAAATAGTCACTGCACTAGCCCCCTCAACATCTTTGCTTTGTGGAAAGCAGTTGGGGGGGCTTTTTAGATGCATTTTAACTGAATCGGTCTACCCCAATCGTCTTATTTTTATTTTCAATGCTCATTTCCTTGCATGACTGGACTTTCTTTTCTAGAATGATAGTAATGTGCAGCCTATTCTATACTTAGTTTCAGCGAAGGGAGCGTTTTGATGAGCAATTCACAAACAAAATATTTACAATTACTTGCTTCACATTATCCAACACCCGCACAAACGATTACCGAAATTATTAATCTGGAGGCTATCCTTAATCTGCCAAAGGGAACCGAACATTTTTTAAGTGATTTACACGGTGAATATGATGCGTTTGAACAGGTTTTTCGTAACGGATCCGGTGTCATTAAACGGAAACTAAGCGTTCTCTTTGCCAACGAACTATCTGAGACCGAATTGACGACTTTAGCTACCTTAATTTATTACCCCCGTCCCAAAATGCGTATCATCTTACGGACTTTTTCTGCTACTGAAAAGAATGACTGGTACCGTATTACCTTATTACGTCTCATTAAGTTAACAAGTTTTGTCTCTTCGAAATACACACGCTCTAAAGTACGGAAACTAATGTCGCCAGACTTCACTTACATCATTGAAGAACTACTTTACCAAAATAATGATCAAATTGAAAAAGAGGCGTATTATCATGAAATTCTCACGAGCGTGATTGAACTGAACAGCGCAGCTGATTTAATCCACGCCCTAGCGACCTTAATTCGGCGCTTGGTGGTTGATCATTTACACATCGTCGGTGATGTCTTTGACCGTGGTCCAGCGCCTGACAAAATCATTAACCGTTTAACAAAACACCAGTCGCTCGACTTCCAATGGGGCAATCATGATATGATTTGGATGGGAGCAGCGAGCGGGTCTGCTGTTTGCATCGCCAATGTTTTACGGATTTCAGCCCGCTATTTGAATCTCGATACGGTAGAAGACAGCTATGGTATCTCACTGCGTCCACTTGCGATTTTCGCTGACACGACGTACGAAAACACATCGACCGCTTTTATGCCTAAAAAGAGCCAAGAAAGCGCTAAAACAACATCTGAAATCAATCAAATCGCTCGAATGCATAAAGCAATAGCCATTATTCAATTCAAACTTGAAGGTGCCATCATTCAGCGACACCCTGAATTCAATATGACAGACCGTCTCCTGTTGAATAAAATCAATTATACTAACGGTACTATCACAGTTAACAACCACACCTACACGTTAACTGACACCGACTTCCCGACGATTGATCCAGCTAATCCTTATACACTCACTCCCGAAGAAAACGATGTGATTGAGCGGCTGTTATTAGGTTTTATCAACTCTGCTAAATTACAGGAACACGTTGCCTTCCTCTATGCGAAAGGCAGCATGTATTTACGCTATAATGGCAATTTAATCTACCATGGCTGTATTCCATTAAATGAGGATGGTTCCTTTAAAGCGTTGACGATTGCTAATAAACCGTATACTGGGAGAGCCTTGTTTGATAAATTCGATCAGTATGCCCGACAAGCCTTTTCACAACCTGAAGGGTCGAAAGAGAAAGAAGCAGCGCTCGATTACGTTTGGTACTTATGGACCGGCGAAACATCACCGCTTTTCGGCAAGACGGCAATGACCACCTTCGAGCGTTATTTCATCGCTGAAGCAGAAACTCATCACGAAGTTAAGAATCCGTACTATCTTAAACGCAATGACGAGGAAACAGTCGCCACTATTTTACGTGAGTTCAATCTTTCACCCGATGATGGTCATATTATTAACGGCCACACACCTGTGAAAGAAGGCGCTGGCGAAAGCCCAATCAAAGCCAATGGCAAGCTACTTGTGATTGATGGCGGCTTCTCCAAAGCTTATCAAAGCGTGACTAGCATTGCCGGATACACCTTAATCTATAATGCTTATGGGCTACAGTTAGTGAAGCACCAACCATTCACATCGACAGAAGATGCCATTATGAACGAAACTGACATTATTTCTACCCGTCGTATTATTGAAACAGAGACTATACGACAATGTGTTAAAGACACTGATATCGGACAGCACTTACAACAGCAAATTAACGATCTCAAATCGCTGCTCACAGCTTACCGACAAGGGCTGATAAAATAAAAAAACAGAGTTAGAATCGCGTGACACTTCGATTCTAACTCTGCTTTTTTTACTGTTTTACTCCTCTAATAAAAAATGAATAGCAACAACAGATTCACACCAAGATAAACACACCCTACCAACAAAAAATGTGCATAGGTTAAGGTGATTAATTCCGATAACATCCCTGCTTCTTGAATGTCTTCCTGTGATCGTTTATTCGGTCCAAAATTAAAAAACAAGCGCATCGATGAATGAAAAATATCAAAAAAGCCACCACGTACGACCATTAATAATAAACCGAGTAACAAGAAAATAATGCCCACTAAAAAACTAACGTTCATGAAATTTTCAACGGTCCATCCTGGTTGTTTAAACGTGACAATTAACACGACAACCAACAGACTCAAGCCTAAATAAAAGCCACTCTTTTTCACTATAAATGTTCCTCTCTCATCTAATGTATCTTAACCTTATTATAACTCACTTTTGTCAAACAAACAAAAAGCTACCACCACTAAGATTACTCCCTTAGTGACGGTAGCTGATTATTTGTGGCCTATTTGACGTAAGCTGCTTTTAAGCTATAGTCAGCACCAAAGTTATGACGGTACATATCTTTAATGTCTGGATTTTGTAAGATTGATAATGAACGTTGGTAAATTGGTGCAATTGCAACATCTTCATTAATTAAGATGTTTTGTGCTTTAATGAAGTTGTCCCAACGTTTGGCAGGATCTGCTGCATCTGTTGTTTTATTAGCTGTAATTAATGCATCATATTCTTTGTTAGAGTAGTTGATGTTCGCATTTGTTCCACCAGTCACATATAAGTCTAAGAATGTCATTGGATCTTGGAAGTCAGCGCCCCAACCTGATAATTCAATGTCGAAGTCAGATTTGCTATCTAAATCAACACGGTTGTTGAATGGTACATTTTTAAGACTAACTGTTAAGCCAGGTAAGTTTTTCTCTAATTGATCTTTCATGTACTGTGATGAAGATTTGGCGTTATCAGTATCGTCACTTAATAATTCAAGTGTCACTTTGTCGCCTACTTCTTTTTTAGCTGCTTCCCACGCTTTTTGGGCTGCTTTCACGTCGTATGTGAGGTAATCATTAGCAGAAGCTGCTGCCTTTGTAAAGTCTTCACCTTCTAAAGTTGCAAGACCTTCAGGAACTTCTTGATCTGTCGCAACTGAACCGTTCGCTAAAATGTTTTTAACGTAAGCTTCTTTGTCAAATGCTTGCGCAACTGCTGTACGAACATTTTTATTTGCTAAAGCAGTCTCTTTTCCATCACGTTTTTGATTGAATTTAAGATAGAAAACAGACGCTTGCGGTACACTGATACGGTTTTTATCGTTTGCATATTGTTTTGCATACTCAGCTGATAAAGTCACTGCGTCAGCTTCACCTTTAGTGTATAAGTTAATACCCGTTGATGGTTGTTTAACCACGTTGATTTTTGCACTTTCTAACTTAACGTTTTTAGCATCCCAGTATTTATCATTTTTAACATATTCCCATGTATCACCACTACCATCCCAGTCTTTCATTTTGAAAGCACCGTTATAAATAATGTTCTCACTTGTTTTACCGTACTCTTTGCCTTGTGCTTTAACGTATTTTTCATTTTGCGGCAAGAAAGTACCAAATGCATATAATGAGTTAATATATGTGATCGGACGTTCTAACGTAATTTCAAGTGTCTTATCGTCAATCGCTTTAACACCTAATGTATCAACAGCTTTTTTCTTTGTCATAATATCTGAGGCGTTTTCAACAACACCATCAAACATATACGCATATTGTGAACCCGTTTCTGGATTGACAGCTTTTTGCCAACCAAAGACGAAATCGGCTGCAGTGACATCATCACCGTTTGACCATTTGGCATCTTCACGTAGTTTAAACGTGTATTTCTTATTGTCGTCACTGATTTTTGGTTCTTCAGCAGCAACACCTAATTCATATTTATCATCTTTACCTAATGTATAAAGTCCTTCGAATACTTGGTCCATCGCAGTGAATGAGACAGTGTCTGTTGCCATTACTGAATCCATTGTCGAAATTTGTGATGATTCAAGTAAGCTGATTTTTTGCTCTTTTGTTTCTTTACTCGATTCTTTTTTATCACTCGATGAACTACTTCCCCCACCGCAGGCCGCTAACACAAGACCTACTACTAAAACGATTGCCATTACCACAGATGCCTTAAACTTCTTCATAAACAAATTCCTCCCCTAAAAATAAGTTTCTTTCTCGCTATTACATACCTGTTTGTTCGAACAAGTATGTGCTATAACACTATTGTATCATAAGTTGTTTCATTAATCACAAGATTCTGACATTTAAATAACTTTTTTATGTGAATTTTCTAATAACTATCAAAAGTACAGCTTTCAGTCGCATTTTGAAAAGCAGTCCACTCTTGTTATACTTACATTACTAGTCGGAGGTGCTGCAATGAATGGTTTATTAAAAAAAATTTGGTTGCTCGTCGCTGTTTTAGCGATTGTTTACATCATCATCTTATTCATTACATAAAAAGAGCCGCTTTATCATCGATTAAGCTCGATAATAAAGCGACTCTTTTTTGTTTTATTTAATATAAGCAGCTTTTAGGCTGTAATCAGAACCAAAGTTATGACGGTAAAGATCTTTGATTGCTGGGTTTTGTAAGATTGCTAACGAACGTTGGTAAATTGGTGAAATCGCTGCATCCTCATTGATTAACATGTTTTGCGCTTTCACAAAGTTATCCCAACGTTTTTGCGGATCAGACGCATCTGTTGATTTACTTGCATTGATTAAGGCATCGTACTCTTTGTTGCTGTAGTTAATGTTTGCATTTGTACCACCTGTTACATATAACTCTAAGAATGTTAATGGATCTTGGAAATCCGCACCCCAACCTGATAATTCAATATCGAAGTCTGATTTACTATCTAAATCAACACGGTTGTTAAATGGTACATTTTTAAGGCTAACTGTTAAGCCTGGTAAGTTTGTTTCTAATTGATCTTTCATGTATTGTGATGACGATTTAGCATTGTCAGTATCATCGCTTAATAATTCAAGCGTCACTTTTTCGCCCACTTCTTTTTGCGCTAATTTCCATTCTTTTTGTGCTGCTTTAACATCAAATGTTAAGTAATCATTTGCTGCCGCTGCTGTTTTAGTGAAATCTTCTTCTGTTTTTTCATTTTTAGCTAAGCCAGCTGGCACTTGTTGATCAGACACAACTGAACCGTTTGCTAAGATGTTTTTCACATAGGCTTCTTTGTTGTAAGCTTGAGCAATCGCTTTACGCACGTGTTCGTTTGCAAGAATCGTTGCTTTACCATTACGTTTTTGGTTGAATTTCATGTAAAAGACTGACGCTTGAGCCACAGTAATTTTATCATCATCATTCGCATATTGTTTCGCATACTCAGCTGATAAGGTTACCGCATCAGCTTCACCTTTAGTGTAGAGGTTAATTCCTGTTGAAGGTTGTTTAACAACGCTAATTTTAGCATTTGCTAATTTCACATCTTCGGCACCCCAGTATTTATCATTTTTAACATATTCCCATGAGTCACCGTTACCATCCCAATCTTTCATGGTGAAGGCACCATTATAGATGAGGTTATCACTTGATTTCGCATAGTTTTTACCTTGTTCTTTCACATATTTTTCATTTTGTGGTAAGAACGTTACAAAGGCAAATAATGACTTGGCATATGTAGTTGGACGCTCTAACGTCACTTCTAATGTTTTATCATCAACTGCTTTAACCCCTAAACTATCAAGTTCCTTTTTACCAGCCATAATATCAGAGGCATTGGCAATAAATCCATCAAACATGTAGGCGTATTGTGAACCTGTGTCTGGATTCACTGCTTTTTTCCAACCGTACACAAAATCTTGTGCTGTTACAGGTGTTCCGTTTGACCAGTTTGCATCTTCACGTAATTTAAACGTGTATGTTTTATTATCAGAACTGATTGTTGGCTCTGCTGCTGCCACACCAAGTTCAAATTTATCATCTTTACCTAATATATAGAGACCTTCAAATACTTGGTCCATCGCTGTTCCAGATACAACATCGGTTGACATAACTGAATCCATTGTCGCAATTTGTGAAGCTTCCAATAAGCGAATCGTTTGTTCTTTACTGCTAGTTGCTTCTTTTTTTGTTGCACTTGATCCACCACCGCAGGCTGCTAATACTAACCCAACGATTAAGACAAGTGCTGTTACAACTGATAATTTCATTTTTTTCATTTTATTTCTCCCCCTGTTTCTTTTTTAAAAAAACATATTACTGTTACATGGTTCGAGCATCCACTATGTGGATGCTCAGCAAGTTTTTTCGCAATGAACCGTGTGTTTAAGCTTGAACTTTTTTAGCTGCTAATTTTTGTTTGTAAATGGCAACCTCATCCGCTTTACAGTAGACAAAGTGCCCCTCTTCAATTTCACGTAATTGGGCATCATCAGATTCAGTGTATTGATGCGCTGCTGTATCATAGACAATCCGTTGACGTGAACGTTCATAAATGGGGTCAGGAATTGGAATTGCTGATAACAATGATTCCGTGTACGGATGCAATGGTGTTTGATAGAGCGCATCTGATGTCGCTAACTCTAAAATACGACCCGCGTACATGACACCAATCCGATCACTGATGTATTTAACCATCGATAAATCATGCGCAATAAACAGATACGTTAAGTTGTTTTCTAATTGTAATTCTTTTAACAAGTTAACAACCTGAGCTTGAATTGATACATCTAAAGCTGAAATTGGTTCATCGGCAATGATGAATTTGGGCTTCACTGCTAGTGCACGAGCAATTCCAATCCGTTGACGCTGTCCACCTGAAAATTCATGTGGGTAACGACTTGCATGATCGCGGTTTAACCCCACACGTTCAAGTAAATCATCGACCATCGCATTACGTTCAGCCTTATCCTTCGCTAACTTATGAATGTCGATACCTTCAGCAACGATGTCACGTACTGTCATGCGTGGGTCAAGTGATGCGTAAGGATCTTGAAAAATCATTTGCATTTCACGACGGAAGGCTAACATTTGTTCACGTGATTTAACCGCATGAACGTCAGTTCCTTCAAAGTCGACCTCACCGCTCGTTGCTTCATAAAGACGTAAAATCGTCCGTCCGGTCGTAGATTTCCCACAACCCGACTCGCCAACAAGGCCGAAAGTTTCACCCTCATAAATATCAAATGAAATATCATTTATCGCACGTACTTCTTTTTTAGTACCGGCGTTAAAATATTGTTTTAAGTTTTTAACTTCTAATAATTTACGACGTTTATCTTCCATCAAACACGCTTCCCTTCCTCTAATTTAGCGAAAACGGCTTGACGACGTTGGATTTCCGCCGGTGCTTCTACTGCTGGAGCATCTGGATGCAATAACCAAGTGGCTGCAAAATGAGTCTCCGACACTTTAAACAACGGTGGTTTTTGTTCGCTATCAATCGTCATGGCAAATTCGTTACGCGGTGCAAAGGCATCGCCTTTTGGTGGAATAAGTAAATCAGGTGGCGACCCAGGAATCGCATACAGTGCTTCTGTACTTGCTTCTAAACTCGGCATTGAACTGATCAATCCCCATGTATAAGGATGTTTCGGATTGTAGAAAATTTCATCGACTGTGCCGATTTCAACAATTTCACCCGCATACATTACGGCAACACGGTCGGCGATGCTGGCAACAACACCTAAATCATGCGTAATAAAGATAACGGCTGTACCCGTTTTGGCTTGGATATCTTTCAATAATTCCAAAATTTGGGCTTGAATCGTTACATCTAACGCCGTTGTTGGCTCATCTGCGATTAACACTTCTGGATCACAAGCTAATGCAATTGCAATAACAACACGTTGGCGCATACCACCTGAATATTGATGCGGGTATTCTTTCAAACGTTTTTCAGCGTTAGGTATCCCTACTAATTCGAGTAATTCAATCGCACGCTTGCGCGCAGCTTCTTTACCTAAACCTTGGTGCTTACGTAAGGGTTCCATAATTTGGTTCCCAATTGAAATCGTCGGGTTAAGCGATGTCATTGGATCTTGAAAAATCATCGCGATTTCTTTCCCACGTACTTTTTGCATTTTTTTCTCACTATATTTCACAAGATCATTACCCTTAAACGTAATACTCCCGTTAGTTATTTCTGAATTCCGTGGTGGTAAAAGGCCCATGATTGCTTTCGATGATACTGATTTACCAGAACCAGACTCACCAACAATCGCTAAAGTCTCACCTTTGTATAATTCAAAACTTACGCCTCGAATGGCTCTTACTTCCCCAGCAAATGTGTGGAAAGAGACATTGAGGTTATCAACCTTTAAAATCTTTGATTTATCCATTGATACAACCTCTATTCTGTAAATTAATCACGCATTTTAGGGTCAAATGCATCACGTAAACCATCAGCAATTAAGTTAAACACAATCATAATTAAACAAATAACGACTGCTGGATAAATAATTTGATACGGTAAGAAACGCAATGATTTGTAGCCTTCTTCAATCAATGTTCCGAGTGATGCTGTCGGTGGTTGTAAACCAATCCCGATGAAACTTAAGAATGATTCAAAGAAAATCGCATCTGGAATCGTAAACATTGTATTGATAATAATAACACCCGATAAGTTCGGAATTAAATGTTTAAGCAAAATTCCGGCCGTTGGTTTGCCCATTGCCTGTGCTGCCATAACAAACTCTTGTTGTTTCAACATGAGCACCTGCGCCCGAATAACCCTTGCCATATTAATCCAACCGGTAATCGCAATTGCAATAATAATCGCATTTAAACCCGGCTTCATTATTAGCAACATAAGGATAACAACTACTAAGTTCGGAATCCCTGAAATAATCTCGATAATACGTTGCATGAAGTTATCGACACGTCCACCAACATAGCCAGACACCATTCCGTAAGTCACCCCAACTACTAAACTAATCACCGTTGCAATTAGAGCGATATATAGTGAAATACGTGTTCCTATCCATGTACGTGAAAACAAATCACGTCCGAGCGAATCGGTCCCAAACCAGTAATACTCTTTAACGTTATTTTCTTTATAAACATCAGTTTCAACACCTGCGACGTCTTGCTTACCATTCCAAAAAGGCATATCTTCAAAGCCTTGTACCTTTGGTGGTAAATTGGAATACTCAACGTTTTGGGCGTTAGGTGAATGTGGTGACATCCACGGACCCGCAATCGCCATAATAATCACTAGCACTAAAATCACCAAACTGACGATTGCTGCTTTGTTTTTACGAATCCGCATCCAACTATCTTGCAAAGCAGTCAGACTCGGACGTGAAATTTTCTCGCTTTTTTCAGTACTAATTCCAACTTGAGTAAACATTTCAGAAGGAATTTTATCATTTTCTTTATATATCATGCTTTACTTCCTCCCAAACGAATTCTAGGATCGATAATACCATAGAGAATATCAGTAATTAAGATGACAGCTACCAGCATCGCTGAGTAGAGTAACGTAGTTCCCATAATTAAAGAATAATCATTTAATTGAATCGCTTTAACAAACTGCTCTCCAATTCCTGGTATTGCGTATATTTGTTCAATAACCATTGAACCTGTCATTAGCCCAACAGCCAACGGTCCTAAAACGGTAATCAATGGAATTAAGGCATTACGAATGGCGTGTTTAAAGGCAATGGCTGGTGCTGAATTACCTTTCGCTTTCGCTAATAAAATGTAGTCCGATCCAAGTACATCGATTAACTCGGTTCGCATGTAACGTGCTGCAATCGCTAATGGGAACATCATCAAAGCGATGGTCGGTAAGATTGTGTACTCTGGCCCATCCCAGAAGGCAACAGGTAGCAGACCTAATTTGACAGCTACAAAATATTGTAATAACGCTGCAAATACGAATGACGGAATTGATTTACCGACAATGGCGATAAAGGTACTTGTTGTATCTGCCCATGTATTTTGGAAGATAGCTGCGATACATCCTAACACGATTCCGATAACAGTACCGAAAATAAGTGCTTGTACACCTAATTGTGCCGAAGGTGAAATACGTGCCATGATTAAATCAGTAACACTTTGACCCTGGAATTGATAACTCGTGCCTAAATCAAACTGGCAGAGGTTAACAATGTAATGCCAATATTGTACGATTAACGGTTTATCTAAACCATAATGTGCAATAATTGCTGCTTTCTGTGCTGCTGACAACTTCTCTTGCGCACTGAAAGGTGTACCCGGTAGAAACTTCATTAAGAAAAATGTTGCTGATGCAATAATGAAAAGTGTGATTAACATGTATAATACACGTTTTAGAATATATCTTACCATCTTAGTCCTCCTGTTGATTGATTAAATCAAAAATTCTGAAAATAAACTTTAAAAACATTTTCGAACTGCTCGTTCTTTTTGGTAATAGGTCTATTATATACTAATAGTTTTACTCTGACAATCACCTTTCGAATGAATATTTTTACGTCTGAAATGACTTTTTATTCACAAAGAGTATAGAAAACTCCCAACCAATCGCTTTTTCATCGTTATTATCGATTGATAACGCTTTATCCATCTTCATTTTTATTCATCAATCTGTATATTTCTGAATTATCAGTCTATAAAAAAATTAGACAATTCATACAATTGCCAATATGCCACGAAACGTGATGCTTTTTAACGATTGGTCTTATCTATAAAAGTGATTACACTGAACAAGTGTTTCTTCTTTTCTTTTCATTATAATTTGCTAAACTAATGAGGTAGTATAAATAAAGCTTTCCATTCCAGACTGACAACATACGCTACATAGCGAATTTTTCTACAATATTATCATTAAAGGTAGGCGACCTCATGGAAACAGTTATATCGAAAGGTCATATCAAATTATTAGATACCGCTCGATGGACAATTATTTTCGAACAGTTTTCTAGCATTGTTATCATGCTTATATGTTTACTTATCATTTTAGCAGTCACTGTTTTCTTTCGTAAGTCCATTCAATACTTTCTACACTCAACATTACTGACAACTATACTCTCACTGTCACTCTTTACCGGGCTTTGTTCTCTTTCATTCATGATCTACACTCATGCAATGATCGACAGTGAGAACATCAATCGAAAAGTTGTTCTAGCCCAAAAATGGAAAGAAAAAACAGCGATTCCCTTTATCAAATCGTTACCCACTCAACAACAGCTGCTCTTTAAATTTGAAGAAGAAAGAGGCAAAATCTCAGTTAACCATTTTATAGACTCGACTGGGTTACTGCCGTCTAGCATCCCTGAACGCAGTAGCGAAAACGATGCGAACTTAATCGATAGCAACAACATGGTTAAGCTGTTAAAAGGTGAACGGATTACTTTTACCTATGCCTTGAACGAGCAACTCGTTTCGGAAACCGGCTGGACTGCCATTCATTTCGAACCCAACGAGAGCTATTTATTCTTAAGCTGGGACAACGAACGCCACATCACGTTTAAACGACTCACAAGGGATTTGGGAAATGGCTTAACTGCCGGTATTTATGACATTAAAATTTATTTGCCCCAATCCGATTTAGAAACACTGTTCGGTAACAAAGTACCTGATGTTAAAGTCTCGTCAGAAGCAGTAAAAACGAGCGAATCAAAGGATGATAGAGCTAAATAAACAAAAACGACCTCCAAAAAAGGAGGTCGTTCCAGATTGTAGACAAAGTTGAATTCAACTTATTTTTTTGTGAATATAATTCAAGCGACTTTGGTTACAAGATGATAAGTCTGAATAGACATGCTGTTACAGTAGGAAAAATGAGCATTCGAGGTGAGTGTACAAATGGTACTCGACTCCGAAAACGCACGCATTGACGACCTAGAACAGCGTTTATCTTCAGTCTAAAACGACATCCGCATCGGGATGTCGTTTTTGTTTTATTCAAACTTAAAATGAGAGGTATCATTAACCTTTTCTGCTTTGAACAATCCATTTTCATAACTCAAGATTGATACACTGGCATTGTCTAATGAACTTCGTTGTGTCACTGAAGGATCGAGCTCATGAATGATATTACTAATTGTCACGCCATGTGCCACAATAAAAACATTCCCCCCAATCGAACGATGACGATTAATTATATCTAAAAAACCTTTTTCGACCCGTGACCAAAACATCTCGAAATCCTCAGCATCGTCCGCTGGGTCAGCTGCTCGGGTCGCATTCAGAATTTGTGGAACGGTCGATTGATCTAACAATTCTTGTGCTGTGGCAAGACCACGTTCAGCAGCGATTGTCCGCCAAGCCTCGTCGCCTTTCATCCCTTCAAATGAACCAAAAAAAGTTTCGCGGAATTCAGGACGTTGTTCGAGCTCTAGCCCATAGGCATGTTTATTCTCTTTGAGCATCGCATTTGCCGTTGCAACCGTCCGTTGCAAATCGCTTGAATAAGCCGCAATAAATTCAACATCCGCTAAACCACGCCCACTTGCTTTAACATTTTCCAAGCCTTCTGGTGTGAGCGGTGCATCAGACCAACCTTGCATCCGCTCATATTTATTTAAGTATGTTTGTCCGTGACGAATAAAATAAAGCGATAGTTTTTTTGTCATTTCATCCTACCTTCCAACATTAAAGTGATAACGCTTTCTTTATTATAACGTCTGCCAGAATGATTTTCCAACTTTGTTCCCTCGTTAATGTTTAATCCGCCTGTTAATCGATAGCATCCGATCATCTAACTCATTAACAATCGCTGCTGTACTCGTTAATTCCGCAATTAATCCGTCTGGCACAACTTGGTCAAATTTGTAATAAATTTTATGTTCGAGACTGGCCCAAAAATCCATCGCAATCGTTCGCAACTGAATTTCAACGCGCATGAGTTGCATCCCTTCCTTTAAAAAAATCGGTATTTCAACAATCATGTGAAAACTACGGTAACCATTCGCTTTCGGATTCGTCACATAATCCTTAATCTTAATCACATTGATATCATTTTGTTGCGATAACATCATAAAAATGTTCTCAATATCCGACGTAAAAGAACAAATAACACGGACACCCGCTAAATCATGAATATGGGCCTTCGCCGCCTCAGCTGTGAACGGTTGTTTTTTCCGTTCTAATTTTTTCGCAATACTTTCAAGTGATTTAACACGTGATTTGATGTGTTCAATCGGTGTCCCTTCATCATGATGTTGACATTCTTCATTTAATATTTTCAATTTCGTCGTCATTTCATCGAGCGCAAATTGATTCCATAACAATAGTTGACGCCATTCTTTTAACTCCGTCACTGGGGGCAATGTTTCCATCATCTGATTCTCCTTTTAACAATGTGTTTGAACTTGTGCTTGTTTCTCAAGCGCCAACAGCAAACTGAGTTGTTCAGCCTGTTGATAGTTATATCCTTTTTCTGCCGGCCATTCTGAAAACTGCTTTAAGACCGCATCAGTTGTTATACCGACGTATTTTGCGACTTTTGCAATGCAATCGACGTACGTTTGGTGCGACAGACTCGCACCACTAATGAGGTTCAGAAAGGTCGTCATTTGTAAACCGACGTTTTTTACAAATGTTTGTGGTGTTATTTGCATCTTTTCTATATAAGCATTGATATTGATTGCGAGTAATTGACGTTTTTTAACTGTTTGTTTTTTCATAAATGAAATCCTCCTATGGATTACTATCTAATATCAGTTTAACAGTTAATTATGTCATTTTTCTGATGATTTCATGATAAAGTATGAAGAATTTCGTAAAAAAAAAGCTAATTCGCTAGAACTAACGAATCAACTTTTTCATAAACTACCAAGGTCATTTACTTAAAAACCACTTTAAATTTTTCGAGGACAACACCCATTTTTTCGGTAAAAGCGAGGTCGACGCTCCCAAGTTCTTTAATAAAAAAATCACGATGCGCTTCACGCCAATGTGTAATACTGCGATCGCCCTCACCTTCAAGATAGGCGAATTCAGCCGTCACGTCCTCATAATAAACAACTTGCACATCTGTTGTTTCAATGATGGCAACCGCCTCACCGTTACCATCTAACACGACATTATAAAGACCAGGATAGGGCAACGCATTATCGTCTTCATACAGATCATAGGCTGACGAGGTCGCTGTTTTAATCCCTTTTAACACGAGTTGTGCGAGCGCATCTGCCATCTGTGGTGAATCACCAAACGACCACGCCGCATAATCGTCTCCGACAGCTGGATTTTGACGTTTGAAATTGGCCCACATGGCTGTAATTGATTGTTCGTTCATCTTTAACATCTCCAATTAATAAATTGTTTTATCTTGTTTATTCGCAAACTCATTAAAAGCGACAATTGTTTTATCGCGTCCTAATGGGCTCAGTTGTAAAACAGTTGTATCAACCGCTTGGCCTTCGATAAAATCATAAATGAAATCATCTCTAAAACCAATCGCATCGGCGTCGGCTGCTAAATTGCCGTAATATACAACCTTGATATTCGCCCAAATCGTTGCACTTAAACACATTGGACAGGGGTAACAGCTCGTATACAGTGTGCAACCACTCAAGTCATGCGTTCCCAATTTGGCACAGGCTGCTCGAATTGCCGAGACTTCTGCGTGGGCAGTTGGGTCATTTGTTGCTAACACGAGATTATGGGCCACAACAACTAGCTCGCCCTCTTTAACGATACAAGCTCCAAAGGGGCCACCTTCATTTGTTTTGTTGTTTTTAGACGCTTCATCAGCTGCCAATTGCATAAAATAATCATGGTTCGTACACATTTTTCATCTACTCCTATCATTAATATTAGTTGTGTTGATAATATTAACGTAGTCCAGCAGATTGGTGCCGGGTAGAAACAATTGAGCCATTTTCTCAAAATTATACGTTTGTTTTACACTTATTTTATTATACGTGATTTAGAGCTAACAATCAAAAAATGACTCAGACCAGCTTACCACATAACGACAAAAAAGCAGCATCGATAATTTCTATCGATACTGCTTTATTTCATTATTTTTTATTGTAAGACAAAGGCGAAGTATAAAATAAACAAAACGGCTAAGGCATACATCAAGGGATGCACTTCTTTGGCACGTTTAGCAACGGTCATTGTAATCGCATAGAAGACAAACCCAAAGGCAATCCCTTCGGCAATACTATACGTTAACACCATCATTAAAATCGTGAAGAAGGCCGGTGTTGCGACTTCAAATTTAGTCCAGTCAATGTGACGGACATTACCTAACATCATAATCCCTACAACCACTAATGCTGGCGCAGTAACTGCTGATGTAATAACAGCGAGTAACGGCGAGAAGAAGATTGATATACCAAACATAATCGCGACGACGACGGCGGTTAAACCTGTTCGACCACCAACCTGCGCACCTGATGCGGATTCAACAAAGGCCGTCGTTGTTGATGTCCCAAAAACAGCACCCGCTGTTGTTGCTGCTGCATCGGCAAACAACGCCCGACCTGCACGTGGAATTTCATGTTTTTCGTTCACAAGACCAGCTTGTGTCGCTACTGCTACTAATGTTCCCGCTGTATCAAAGAAATCAACGAAGAAGAACGTGAGGATAACGACAAGCATTTGCCAAGTGAAGATATTTGGTAAGTTAATAATGGCTTGACCAAACGTTGAAGAGACGTCTGGTACAGCACCAATAATACCGTCAGGTGTTGCAATCACACCGGTTAACATCCCAACGATTGCTGTCACAACCATACCGATAAAAATACCACCATTGATATTAGCTGCCATTAAACAAACCGATAAGACAATCCCAAAAATAGCCAGTAAAACCGAACCATTATGTAAGTTACCTAAGGCAACGGCTGTTGATTCATTAGGGACAATAACTTTTGCATTTTGCAAACCAAGAAAAGCGATAAACAAACCGATTCCGGCCGACACAGAATACTTCATCACACTGGGAATCATGTTAACGATTTTTTCACGAATACCTGAAGCAGTTAAAAGCATAAACACAACACCAGAGACGAATACTCCTGATAAGGCCGTTTGCCACGGAATTCCCCACGCACCTGCGACTGTAAAAGCAAAAAAGGCATTTAAGCCCATCCCTGGCGCCAAGGCAATTGGGTAATTCGCGAATAAGCCCATAAATAACGTACCGACCACTGCTGCTAATACAGTAGCAACAAAGACAGCACCCTTATCCATTCCGGCAATTTCAAGTAGGCTTGGGTTAACTGCTAAAATATAAGCCATTGCTAAAAACGTTGTTAAACCTGCAACAATCTCTGTTTTAATCGTTGTACCATTTTCTCTCAGTTTAAAAAATTTGTCTAACAAACTGTTCACCCCTAATAGTTTTATAAGTTCTATTTAATATCACTTCCACAGTATACAGATAAACACGAACGTTTTCAACTTTTTTTTTGATTTCGTTAACAAATAACCCTTGTTAGCGTTTTCAGAGAGATTATAAAGGGTTTTTTTAGCAAATAGACGTACAAAGCATTTAAAACGCAAGATTATTCTGATAATTTCAAAACAAAAAACGCACCCCTGCCATCAGGAGAATACCAAACAGAACCGTTACCAATAACTTTTTTGTTTTCAACGCGATAACGAGCGTTAGGAGCGCGACTACTAATCGTTCATCAACCCGATAGGTGCCACTATCACTAAGACTGATTAAGTTTTCGACAATCAAACAACCAAATAAACAGACCGGAATATATTGTAGCCGCTTCACAACACGAGGTGGCAAATCAAAACGAGTTGCTAAGATAAACGGAAGTACCCGTGGGATAATCGTCACAAGCATTGCTCCGACGACGACTGCGCTAAAATAACCTAACGTCAGCATTTTTCACACCCCCCACCGATGATTGCCCCAGTGATCGTACCGAGTAGCAAGGCGACACTAGCGGGTAGAAATACCAGCAGCAGTAACATCAGCACCACCGCGCTCGCCAAGGCGATTAAATAGGCTCGCAACGCGGGGAGACTCACAAGTTCGAGTTGTAACACCAACAAGGCAATAAACATCGCAACTAACGCAAAATCGAGTCCTAAAACCGTCGGATTCGGCAATAAATCGCCTAAATAGGCACCCACAAAACAGGCGAGACACCACCCGCTATAGGCGGTTACATTTAACCCCATCATCCATGAGGGATTAAGCAACTGTCGGGGCTTTTTTGCCTGCTGCACCATTGCCACTCCGAATGATTCATCCGTTAACAACATCCCTAACAAAAGGCGCTGACCGAGTGATTCGGTTTTAAAGTGGGGGGCGATTGTCATGCTTAATAACAGCATACGCAGATTTATTATCGCGACTGTAAAAACAATCACAAGAAAGGGTGTATGTACCATTAATAAACCCGCCATTACCATCTGAGCTGATCCTGCATAGACGAGCAGAGCTAACACCGTCACCTGCCATACAGTTAAAGAAGATGCCGTTCCGATTACGCCACAGGCGAGTCCGATACTAATATAACCGAGCAAGGTCGGCAAGCAATCCTTCGCCCCCATAATAAAGGCATTTGTTTGTTCGCCACTATTTTGCATTATTTCTCCCCCTTTCAATTGTTCTTTCACTTTACATTATATAAGAAAAAAGAGTAAACTAGCGATACTTACAATAGAAGGATGTGGCTCGTTTGTTTACCTTTTTACCTCATTCATTTCTACAAATGAATACCATTTTCATCTCGATATTAATCGAAGCCTTACCGTTCGTTATTATTGGCACCGTTATTTCTGGCATCATCCAAGCCTTTTTGTCTGAAAAATTGATTGCACGAATGATGCCACAACGTAAATTCACTGGCGTGTTATTTGGTTCAGCCCTTGGTGTGCTGTTTCCGTCGTGTGAATGTGGGATTGTTCCAATTGTCCATCGCTTGCATACGAAGGGCGTCCCCTTGCATACTGGGATTGCCTTTATGCTGACAGCACCAATTGTTAACCCCATCGTCTTTTTATCGACCTATATCGCGTTTGGCAACACGTGGGAGATTCCACTGTTACGCGTCGCCGGGAGTTTAGTCGTCTCGATTGTGGTTGGCACGTTAGTGGCTTATTGTTACAAAGGTGAAGCTTTGCAACACTTTGTTGCTAAAAAAACTGCGGCTACTCACCACGATCATGCCCATTGTACACACACACATGCCGAACCACACTTTTGGGTAAAAGTATGGCACTCGCTGCAACATTCCATCGATGAATTTTTTGCGGTCGGTAAATTTTTAGTGTTTGGCGCTTTACTAGCGGCTGCAATGCAAGTCTACGTGAAAACGTCAGTTTTAAGTGCGCTCGGCGATAATAAATTAACTGCGATTTTAGTAATGATTGTACTGGCTTTTGTCCTCTCACTTTGTTCCGAGGCCGATGCCTTTATTGCAGCCTCATTCCGTGGTTTGTTTCCGCAATCAGCCATCGTTGCCTTTTTAGTTTTCGGTCCGATGATTGATGTCAAAAACATCTTAATGATGATGAATGCCTTTAAAGTGAAACTGACCTTGTTTATCGTCAGTGCCACAACTGTGACTACAATTCTTTTCGCCCTATTCATATAAAGGAGGTTTTTTTAATGTTACGCGTCTATTTGTTATACGGCTATGCCGCCTTAATGACGTATTTTCATGTCAGTGGCAAACTCGAACAATACATTAATATGAAGTATGCCTATTTAAGTTTAATCGCCCTCTTTGGCACCCTGATTTTAGGCACGATTCAACTCATTTTAGTGTTCCGTGACGAGGATGCGGATGCGCATAAACACATAGTGACCGCTAAACCTGCTCCCGGTGAACATGTTCATACCGGTGAAAATCGTTGGTGGAAAAAGGTGATTGTCTATGGTCTATTAGCTTTTCCGCTCTTATCCGGCTTTACCTTTCCTGAAGTCTCACTTGATTCAAACATCGTCGCTGCCAAAGGGTTTAAGTTTCCCACAAATACCGATGCCGTTGGCGATTCCTTTGTTCGCAATCAATACCTCAAGCCCGACACTAGTTTCTACTATAATAAGGAAGATTATACAAAAACAATGCAAGCTGAACTTAAACCATATGTTAATAAGGAGCACATTACCTTAACCGACGATAATTATTTAACCGTGATGGAATTGATTTATGACTATCCTGCTTTATTTTCCGGCAAACAATTAACCCTGACTGGCTTTGCCTACGAAGAAACGGCGAACACTAACAAACAACTCTTTCTCTTCCGCTTCGGTGTCGTACACTGTGTGGCCGATTCTGGTGTGTTCGGCTTACTGTTAAACTTACCGACCGACCAAAATTACCAGAATGATACGTGGCTCCAAGCAACAGGGACGATTGGCACTGACTTCTATGCGCCGTTCAAACAAACAATCCCAACCTTAACAGTCTCTGACATTAGCAAAATTAAAACACCGGCAGAGAAATACGTCTATCGTAAATACAATTAGGCATTCATTTGACGATTGCTTTGCGCTAGCCAAAACGGTACACTAAAGAGAGTGTTTATTATTTATTACAGAATGGAGAATTTATTTATGTTTAAAACTTTTTTAGCGATTCATGCCTCTTCGTGGGCGATTTTAATTGTGCTATTGATTGCAGCTGCGATGTTGTACAGTAATAAGGTTATCAAAGTCGGTACAATCGTTCACATGATCTTGCGCTTAATGTACGTCGTAATGCTTGTTTCTGGCTGCGGCATGCTCTTTTTAGCAATTGATAACAGCGGTATGAATTCATTTACTTGGACCTTCTTAGGTAAGGCCGTCTTAGCGATTGCCATGATGGGTGTTTCTGAAATGCTGTTAATTCGTATCAAAAAACAAAAAACAAGCCTTGTCATGTGGATTGTTGATATTGTTTTACTCGTTGCTATTTTAGGCATTGCCTTTTCACATTAAGCATCAAAAAAACCGTTGAAGCAACACTTTAACTAGTGTCGCTTCAACGGTTTTTTCGTTGTTATTTAGTTGTTACTTTACCATCAACTGAACGTTCAACTTTCATTGCATTGACTGATGAATAGCCGAGCTCAGTCACAACGCCTGTTTGGACATCATCAGATAACATGTAGTCAATAAACGCCTCTGTTTGTTTATTTGCATCTTTCTTCGTATACATATGTTCATAAGCCCAAATCTTCCAATCATTTGTTTGGACATTGGCTTCTGTCGGTTTAACTTTATCAATCGTTAGAGCCGTTACTGCGTCATCGAAATATGAGAAGGCTAAATAACTTATCGCACCTGGTGTTTTTGCGACCATTTGACGCACTGTCCCCGAATTATCTTGTTCCTGTGCCTTCACTGATTCCTTGCCATCAAGTGCCCATTTCTCAAATGTCGCCCGTGTCCCCGAACCCTCTGCACGATTAATAACCGTAATCGCTAAGTCTTTGCCACCAACCTCTTTCCAGTTCGTAATCTTGCCGGTGAAAATCCCCACCAATTGCTCTTTCGCTAAGTTGGTGACACCTGTATCTGGATTAACGATTGGTCCCATTCCAACAACTGCCACCTTATTATCTTTAATTTTCGCTGTATCTACGCCTGTTTTTTCTTCGGCAAATACATCAGAGTTTCCAATATCGACTGTTCCTGCTGCAATTTGACTGAGACCTTGTCCACTCCCACCACCTTGAACATTGACGGTCACCTTACTATTTTCAGCTGTAAAGGCTTTGCCCACTTCTTCAGCTAACGGCTGTAAAGCGGATGAACCAACAGCGGTAATCGTCCCAGTCATTTCTGCTGACGCTTTTCCTTCCTTTTCATTATTTCCACATGCAACCAGCACTAAGCTCGCAACCACTATTATTGAAAACAACCCGATTGTTTTTTTCATCTCATTCACTCCATTTCAAGTTTGGTGTTCCTTACAGTTATTACTATACCGACTAATTGTAAAGCTGTAATAAAGGTATTGTTTTGTTTGTGTAAAGAAACACACCGCACCCTCAATAGTTACAAACACCCAGCCAATAAAAACATACAGTCGCGTTATTTTGATTTCCCATCAGATAAATGGTATTCTAAAGTAATATTTGCTAGTAAATAGTGAATTTGTCTAGACGAAAGGAGCATCTATTACGATGTCTAAAAAAACGCGTAATCTTTTAATTAGCTTTATCCTGTTATTAGTTGGCATTTACGGTATCATCACCTATACCTATAAAGATACATACTTACCTAACACATCCGTTAACGGGGTACCGATTAGCAGGTTGACAGTCAAAGAAGCCGATAAAAAATTAACCGATCACTTCAATTCAAAAAAATATCATTTGACTGAGAATGAGACCACACGATTCACTTTAACAGGAAAAGAGCTTGGCTATAAGGCTCAGTTCAAACAACTTCTAACATCAAAACAACAAGCTCAGACCGCCTTTAGTTGGCCTATCGCTCTCATAAGGAAACAGTCCTATCAAACGACATCGAATACCTTCCTTGATGAAAAAAAATTAACGAGAACATTAGAACAACTTAGCCTCAATGACGGTCAACGCACCGCGTCTAAAAATGCAACAATCGCTAAAAACGAAACCGAGTTCAGTCTCGAAAACGAAATTTATGGTGATGAAATTGATTTACAACAAGTGATTAAGAAAATCAAAACAACAGTCAGTAAAGATAAAACGACGATTAATTTAAACGATACCTATATTAAACCGACTTTGTTAGCCTCCAATAAAACGTTATTAGCGAGTTTAGCTTCCTTAAATAAATTGAAAGAACAAACAATCACATTAGCAATAAGTAAAAATAGCGTACGTATTCCGCAAAAGACCATCATCGAAACGTTACGTGTTACAGATAAGGGCGAAATCGCCACAGATACACGTGCGATTACAAACTATGTCGCTACTTTAGCAGCAAAATATGATACGAACGAAACAGCACGCTCTTTCAAAACAACTAACAAGGGTACCATTACGACAGCGGCGAGTGGCACGTATGGTTGGTCACTTAACACCTCTGATACCGAACAAAAGTTAGCAAACGCCCTACTTACAGGTGAAAATCAAACGATTGAACCGCTCCATTTCGGTTCGGGATATGGTGACAATGATCATACGATTAGTGGCACCTATGTTGAAGTCGATACAACTGATCAGCATATGTGGTTTTATAAAGACGGAAAAAAAGTAACCGACACAGCTGTTGTTACAGGTGATTCGAGTAAAAAACACGATACACCTCGAGGTGTTTTCTCAGTTTGGAACAAAGAACGGAACGCTACCTTAGTTGGTGAAGATTATAAACAGCCCGTTTCTTATTGGCTCCCCATTGATTGGACTGGTGTCGGATTACACGATGCTGGTTGGCGACCTAAATTTGGCGGGACCATATATAAAACGAGCGGTTCTCACGGCTGTGTGAATACCCCTCCCGCCGTTATGAAAGTGATTTACGATAACATTAAGGTCGGAACACCTGTCGTCGTTTATTAATGAAACAAGCTGTCAGTCATTATACTGGCAGCTTTTTATGTGTGAAAACGATTGTGTTTTTCTTATTCAGGATATGAAAAAGACAAAAGAATGCTCTATCGCTGATTTTCGATAGAGAAACTTTGTTTGTTATTGCCACTAAACATTGGCGATATCAAATCAAATGTCATGCAGCTCCACTTTTTTCTACAAGATTATCATTAGGCACAAGTTCTTCCATCGAAATTAATAGAAGTTGCTTTCAATCTTCTATTTGTTGTTTGGATGCTATAGGAACGCCAGCTCCTTATTTATCTCTAATTTATAACAACAAAATGTATGTACAAAGTAATCAGTTTTTTCAGTGGGGCTTTTTTTCCGAACATTTTGAGGTGGGCTACGCGAGGTTGCGTTAGGAAAACACACCAAAGTATGGCGGTAAGGTAACACCCGCAACTGTTTCCCTCATAATTGGAAGGACAAAAAAAGTAGCAAACCCTATCGGTTTACTACTTTGTCTTAGGGCCACTCTTCTTTATTCAAGAAAAATGTCCCGCTCTCCATCTGATGCTAATCTCCCAAACTTAACTATATTTATTTGACAGTCACAGTCACAGTTTGGCGACCCCATTGAACCGCTTCAGCTGTAGACATATTTAAATCAATAATATTACCTTGAATCGCACCACCTGTATCACGGGCCACAGCTGTACCATAACCTGGAACATAGACAGTTGAACCTAACGGAATAACACTCGGATCAACAGCAATCACTTTTTCACTTGTTGATGTCACAAGATAACCTGAAGCTGTACGACCACCTAATGAGACAGCATCATATGCAGTTGCTTGCACTGTTACTTGACGACCACCTGTTGTATTGGCTTCTACTTTTGGTACTGCTTGCTCTGCTTTTGGTGCTGCTTGCTCTGCTTTTGGTGCTGCTTGCTCTGCTTTTGGTGCTGTGGTAGTTGCAACTGCTGAACTACCTGTTAATTTCAACACTTGCCCAGGAATAATAATATCTGTCGTTAAACTATTCCAACTTTTAAGATTCACTTCAGTTAGATGTTTAGCTGTCGCTATTTTCCACAATGAATCACCTGTTTTCACAGTATAGGTTGCATCTGAAGCTGTCAGTTGTAAAGCTTGATCAGCGTAAATGACATCAGATGATAATTTATTTAATGACTTTAATTCTTCAATTGAGATGTTCTTTTCATTGGCTATCTTCCATAATGAATCACCTGTTTTCACAGTATATGTGTTAGCTGATGCGCTAGTTGTTGTAAATGTCACAGTAGCAAGCGTTAATCCTGCCATAATTGTTGCCGTTAATTTTTTGATATTCATAAGTTTTAATAACCTCCTTAAGATTATGTATTAACTTTAACATCAAAAAAGATATCATGGGTTACACTCAAATTAAGAGCTAGTAACGCTCAGATGCTGAAATCGAGCACAACTGTTATAGTTGTAATATTTAATGGACGGTCAAAATGAGGTAGAATCGCTTATCACAAGAGCTTTCCTCCTTAATCGCACAAAAAACGGCTGTCTTATTTGTTGCCTGACTGTAATATGAGAACTAAAAAAACACCGCATATCTAATCGCGGTGTTTGATAATCAATAACTATTTAATTAATGTTAACGAACAGGTAACTGTTCATGTACAACATCGTAACGGCTAATTGAACTACTAATAATACCCTTGCGTTGTTCTTTTTGATGACGTGTATCTTTTGTACGGCCATGAGCCTCTTTAAAATGAGTGCTTTTCACCCAGTTTTTTTGCGCCTCATCAGTCGTCCAACGACTTGTTACAACAACTTCTTCAAACTCGTCTTTTGCTTGGTTGTGAAACAATTCAAAGCCTAAGAAACCTTCAACGTCAGCAATGCGCTGTGACACATCACCTTGCGTAAATTGTGAAATCACATGTTCACCATAACCAGGTTCAATTTTAATTGTATTCGTAACAATAATCATCTGTAATCCCCTCAATTCTTAGTATATCTTTAATTATAGTTGATAACGATTATCATTGTCAATTGAATTTGAAAAATCATCTGTTAGTTATTCGCTTCAAATTGAAGTTTATAACCTGGCTTGTCAAAGGCAATTTCGGTAACATCATACGTCATACGTTGGACGTAGTCTAATAGCGCCTCTGTCAATTCACGGACAATAGCCGCGTCTATCTCATTAACCGCTTCAAAGTAATCGACAAATTGAACCATTCGACTAATTTTACCGACAACTTTAAAATCTTCTAATTGAATATCAAATGATAATTCGAGGCGACAAATTTTCCCTTTTTTAAACATCTCATTATCATCGGTACCGACAGGTGCTAATTCGATTATATTGGTTTCAATTGTTGGCGTGGTTTTCTCAAACTGTTTTTCAGGTGTACTAAAATTAAATGTTTCTACTTTAATTTCTGATCGATTAATTTGCATTGAATAACCTCCTAGTTTACAAGTCAGGATAACTTGCATATATATTATTTTAGCATATCTCAGCAAAATTATTGACTTATAACCATTGTATGCTATGCTATTTTACATTAACTGATGATTATCGTTGTATCATAATCAATCTACGGGAGACTGCTCATGCAAAAAAAAATAATGTTACCGCTCACCCTCCTTCTGCTAATGACGTTGGTTTTAGCCGGATGTGGTTCACAACAAAAAACTGTTTCCTCTATTAAAGTGGGTATTTTAGCCGATAATATTATTTGGCAACAAATTAAAGACGCTAGTAGCGATAACTCTTTAAAAATAACCTACCTAACCTATGCTACGAACGATGAGCTCAATCAAGCTTTGGCTGCGAAGGAAATCGATGTTGCCGGTTCACAAACAATCAGTGCCTTCGATAACTCCAAACAGAAACTTAAGCTTGATTCCCTTGTGTCAATCGGTTCACTTTATTGGGCACCACTCGGATTGTACTCTAGCAAATACAAACAACTCACTGATTTACACAACGGCGACACGATTGCCTTACCCGCAGATCCTGCCGAATTGGGACGTGCACTTGTCTTATTAAACGAAGCCAAGGTTATTACTTTAAACGCTAACTTTAATGGTAAAGGCGACCTCAATAAAATCGTCAAAAATCCAATGAAACTTAAGTTTCATTTACTCACTACTGCTGATGAGGTTCGCCTTGATGACTACGAAGCTGTTGCTCTCACGAACGAAGCTGCTCGCAAGCAAAAGCTTACTATCAACGACAAAGCCTTAACAATCGAAGTTGTCGTACCGAAAGCTTATGTCACCATCCTCGCGACTCGTACAGACAACCAAACAGATCAAGTTGTACGCGATTTTTTGAAATTAAGCCAATCGAAACAAGTAATTACCGCTGTCACTAAACAAGCTGAAAATGGTGAACAAATCGTCAAAATGCCATTAGAAAGCTTGGACGGATATGAGACAAGTTATACCGAGAAAGTCTCGCAAAAATCCGGTATGTAAAGAAAGGGTGTTCACTCAATATCATCGAGTGAACACCCTTTTTTTAGTTATTCTTCAAATCGGCAATCGAATTAATGTTTGTCATATAGGTCGGTACTGCCAATCCAACTTTAGCACCTTTTAAGTTCGGACCTAAGTCTTCAATATCGGCTTTATAATCTTGCATCAATTTACCTGATGTATTTGGCAACCAAGCCGCAACCATTGCATCAGCCTTGTTGGTTGCGATTGAAATCCACATTGGCTGAATTTCCATTGCTTGAATGGTAACGTCATAGCCCACACCACGTAGTGCTTCCGCAATCACGTTAGTTGAGGCAATTTCAGAATCCCAAGCGACATACGTCATCGATAAGGTTTCACCTTTAACTTTAGGTACATCCTTCGTCCATTTAGCGACTTCATTTGCATGTTTTTTCACCCAAGCTGCAGCAGCAACCTGTGGATCATCACCATCATTCACCTGCAGCATCACTTCTGACATGTCTGCTGGTTTCCAATTAAAGCGATCAAGTACCGTATATGCTTCTGGTTTATCCTTCTTCAAGCCTTTTCGGACAATCGTATTAATGTTCTCACTACCACCAAAGACATTTTCTGGATCATCTAAAAACTTCAAATCGAACTTGGTAAACATCCAGTGTGGTGTCCAGCCTGTAACAACGATTGCTTGTTTATGTTTAATCGCCTTACTCAACGTACTGGTCATTGCCGCTGTCGAGCTCGTTTGTAACTGCCAATTATCTTCTCGTAAATTATAGACAGATAAGGCCTTATCTGTTCCACTCATAATACCGGTGCCCGCATCAATGCCAGTAATCGTATAGTTGATTTGCTTGCCAAGTTTTTCGTGGTCATCATACGCAGCAATCTCCGAACATGACGCCAACAAAACAGTAGTGATGAGCAGTAAAAATACTAATGTATATTTTTTCATTTCATCACCCTACTTTCTTTTAGCCGTAAAGGCTTGCGTCATTCGGTCTAAAATAATCGCTACAATGACAATCGCAATACCGGCAGTAAAGCCAGCACCTGCTTCGTTACGCCCAACAGCAAAGTATACTTGTGTTCCTAGTCCCATCGCACCAATCATTGAAGCGATAACAACCATCGATAAAGCTAGCATCATCGTTTGATTGATACCGGCCATAATCGTTGGTTTCGCTAGTGGCAATTGTACTTTAATTAATTTCTGCCATGCTGTCGAACCAAACGAATCGGATGCCTCGGTTAACTCAAGCGGCACTTCGCGTATACCAAGATTCGTCATCCGGACCGTTGGTGGCATCGCAAAGATAACGGATGCAACAACTCCAGGTACCATTCCGATACCAAAGAAGGCAACGGCCGGAATAAGATAAACAAAGGCCGGCATCGTTTGCATGAAATCGAGGATTGGTCGAATAATACTTTCAGCTGTTTTACTTTTAGCCATCAAAATCCCTAATGGCACACCAAAAATGAAGGTGATTAAGCTACTTGTAATGACAAGCGTTAACGTCTGTGTCATATCGCGCCAAAAACCAAGATTCCAAATCAATAGTAAACCAACTAGTGCAAACACTAATAAACCATATTTTTTTGATTTTCGTGTAACAGCAAAAATCACAGCTAACAAGAGGATAATAAAGAGCCATTCAGGTATTAAATCGAATACCCATTGAATACCATTAACGATACCGCCAATAATATTTGTGATGACATTGAAAAAACCTTCAAATAACGTTAATTTATCAACAAGCCAATCAATCCAGACATCTAATGGTAATTTTGGTAGTTTATCCATTATTCATCGCCCCCATTTCCCGATAACGCTGCTAGTAATGAGCCACGAATCACAATCCCAATAAACTTCTCATCTTTCAGGACCGCAATCGGAACAGGACTGCTTGACATTTCTTCGATTAAATCATTGACTGGTGTATCAGCATCAGTAGTTGGTATATCACGGTGGATGATATCAGAAAATTCACCTTCACTCTTTTTAATAAAGGTTGACACTTCAAGTGCATGTACCATACCGATTAATTTACGCTGTTTCGTTACAAAAATACTTGATAAACCTTCTTCACCCATTAACTTCAAGGCGAAACGTGGGCCACGACGTTCTATGTCAATTGTTGTCGGGCGAATCATTACATTTTCAGCAGTCAATACTTTCGAGCGATCGACATCTTCTGTAAATTCTTCAACATAGGTATTCGCGGGATTCATTAGTATTTCTTCAGGTGTCCCAATTTGAACAACTGAACCATCACGCATAATCATGATGCGATCACCAATTTTCAAGGCTTCATGTAAATCATGTGTAATAAAGATAATTGTTTTTTGTAAATGTGCCTGCAATTCGATCAATTGTTCTTGCATATCTTTTCGATTCAACGGATCTAACGCTGAGAAAGCTTCATCCATCAAGAGTACATCCGGATTGTTTGCCAACGCCCGTGCTAAGCCGACTCGTTGCTGCATCCCACCCGATAATTGATTAGGGTATTGTTCACCATATCCTTCTAATCCTACTGTTTTCAAGGCTTCTTCTGCTAACTTGAAGCGTTCTGTTTTGTCTACACCTTGAATTTCGAGACCGAATTCGACATTTTTTTGAATGCTGCGGTTTGGAAACAAACCAAAATTTTGAAACACCATACTCATCTTGCGACGTCTCACATCAATCAATTCTTTTTTAGTCATTGTCGCTAAGTTTTCACCATCTAATAACATCGCACCCGATGTTGGCTCAATCAGTTGGTTTAACAAACGAATCAGTGTTGACTTACCACTTCCTGATAAGCCCATAATGACGAAAATTTCTCCTTCTTCGACATTAAAAGAGACGCGATTAACACCGACAGTTGCACCTGTTTGTTTTAAAATCTCGGCTTTTGATGCTTTTTTATCCAATAAAGCCAATGCTTTAATTGTATTTTTACCGAACACTTTTGTTAATTCTTTGACTTCGAACTTCGACATTTAAACCATCCTTTCGTAGTAACCAATTGGTTATTTTGACCTTTTATTCACCAAAAAACACTTACTACTATCCTATAACCTTAACAAAGATATAGAACTACTTCAACAAGACTCACTCCAATTAAACGACTATTTTACACCTAACACTAGGCTACCGCTATCTTTGTGGAAAGTTATTTTTAAATCTAGCTAGGCTGTTTCTGAGTGTTTTTTAAGCAATTCAGTTGATATCACTGTTTTTATGTACTACTATTAAAGTAACTAGCTAAAGGAGCTGACAAAAATGGCATTTAAAATGTTACACACGTGTTACCGTGTCAAAAACTTACAAGAATCCATCGCATTTTATAAAGAAGCACTCGATTTTGAAATCGTCAAAGAACGCGATTTTCCTGATGCAAAATTCACGTTAGTGTATTTGAGTAATTCGTTAACAACGGATGAATACGAACTCGAATTAACGTATAACTATGACCAAACAGAACCGTATACAATCGGAACAGGATATGGTCATATCGCGGTTGAATCTGATGATTTAGAAGCAACGCACGCGCGTCATTTAGCAGCAGGATTTGATGTTGGTCCATTAAAAAGCTTAGCAAATAATGCGGCCTCTTATTACTTCATTACCGATCCAGATGGTTATCGAATTGAAATTATCCAAGCAAAATAAAGACATACTGCAGCGCCAATTTCGGATTGAATTGGCGTTTTCATTTAATGAAGGGAAGTTCCCATATGAAACGAAGCATTATCAATTTCCGTGATATCGGTGGTTTAAAGATTGCAGATGGACGATGTATCAAAAAAGAAACACTCTACCGATCGGGTAATCTTGCGCAAGTTAAAGCTGCTTCACCAGCCTTTTCAACTTATCGTATCGCAACAGTTTGTGATCTGAGAACGTTGGTTGAAAAACGTTATCAACATACGAAATATGATTTTGATAATGTTGTCAACGTCCCATTAGTCGATAAGAGCCGCCAACTTTTCACTAAAAAAACATTGAAATTAATCACGCGCAAAGCGACTGAGGCTGACTTCGAACGGTTGATGATTGATACGTACAAAAACATGGTACTCTATTGCCAACCTGAAATCAAAACAATTTTCACTCTTCTGGCTGATGCCACTCAATTACCATTACTGATTCATTGTTCTGCCGGCAAGGATCGCACAGGCTTTATCAGTGCCCTCATCCAGTTATTACTTGGCGCCTCATATGACGATGTTTTAGAACATTATCTCGCATCCAATGATGAACTCACCTCTTCCATACGAGGACCTGCTCGTCTATTAAAAGTGATTAGTTTCAATCGTTTAAGTTCTGAGACGTTAGCGCCGATTAGAATGGTCCGTCAAAGTTATTTAGATGCCGCCTTGACGATTATTACAACCAATTTCGGATCGGTTGAACAGTATTTAATACAAGACTGTGGCCTCACTGCCACAACCATTCAAGAAATCAAACAGAATTTACTCCAGTAAGGAGTTGCTGTTTGTTTCTTTAAGATGTAAAATGAAAGCGTATACAACAAAAGGAGTGATTGATTTGAAAAAAATTATGAATGCACCAGAAAATATTGTTAATGAAATGTTAGAGGGACTCACGACTGTACACAAAGAGCTCGTTTATCGTGTGCCGGGCACTTCTGTAATCGCTAAAGTGGCACAGTCAGCTGGCCAAGTGGGACTTGTTAGCGGCGGTGGTAGTGGCCACGAACCTGCACACGCCGGTTTCGTTGGTGATGGTATGTTGGCAGCCGCTGCTTGCGGCCCTGTTTTTACCTCTCCTTCTCCTGATCAAGTGCTTGAGGCAATTAAAGTTGCAGATAGTGGCGCAGGGGTATTGTTAATTATTAAAAATTACAGTGGCGATATCATGAATTTTGATATGGCGAAAGACTTAGCAGAGATGGAAGGTATTGCGGTTGACTTTGTTATTGTCGATGATGATATCGCGGTTGAGGATAGCACCTATACACAGGGGCGTCGTGGTGTTGCTGGCACGATTTTGGTACACAAAATTCTCGGCGCCGCTGCGCGTTCGGGATTGAAGCTCGCCGAGTTAAAAGCAATTGGCGATGCACTGATTCCTAATATCAAAACATTAGGTCTTGCGATAAATCCGGCAACGGTACCTGAAGTCGGTAAACCTGGTTTTGAATTAGGAGCTGATGAAATTGAATTCGGGATTGGTATTCATGGTGAACCCGGATACCGTCGTGAAAAATTAAAAACATCCGCTGAAATGGCAACCGAGTTGGTCGACACACTGGAACGAAGTATTTCATTAGAGCAACAATCGATTGCGGTCTTAATTAATGGACTCGGGGCGACACCGTTGATGGAGCAATATGTATTTGCTAACGACGCCTTACGGCTGCTTGAAGCAAAAGGCGCTTCAATTGTTTTTAAAAAACTAGGGGATTATATGACGGCCATCGATATGGCAGGTGTCTCGTTGACTGTTCTAACCTTGACTGACTCACGCTATCTTGATTGGCTTAATGAACCCGTTACAACAATCGCATGGAATTAAAGGAGGAATAACCAATGTTAACTAATGCTAATTTAATGACTGCCCTCAACTTGTTTTGTGATGACTTAATTGCTAATAAAGCCTATTTAAGTGATTTAGATTCACCAATTGGTGATGGTGATCACGGTGTCAATATGTCACGTGGGGCACTTGCTTTAAAAGAAGCACTTATCGAAAAACAACCTGGCACTTTATCAGAAACATTCAAACTGGCTGGAATGACGTTATTAAGCAAAGTTGGCGGCGCTTCTGGCCCATTATATGGCTCTGCCTTTATGGGCATGAGCAACATTAGCGGCACTGTTTTAGCGAATTCCGAACTCGCCGACGCCTTACAATTAGGAATGGACATGGTTGCTAAGCGTGGAAAATCGACGGTCGGAGAAAAGACCATGCTCGATGTTTGGGGGCCTAGCATTGCGCACATTCGCGCAAATGACCTTACAACCACAACGATTAAAGAGGCGGTTGATGCTACGAAAGACCTCCTTGCTACAAAAGGTCGCGCTTCTTTCTTAGGCGAACGCTCAATCGGTCACATCGATCCAGGGGCAGCCTCATCAGGCTTCTTCTTTAATAATTTATTGAAAGCAGGTGTCTTGGATGACTAATGCTGGTATTGTTATTGTCTCACACGTTCCCGAACTGGCGGAAGGCGTCGTTCGCTTACTAAAAGAAGCCGCAAAAGATGTGCCGATTACTTTTTCAGGTGGCAACGATGACGGTGAAATCGGCACGAGTTTTTCTGTCATTGAAGCTGCCTTAGCAAATAATAGCGGCGACGAAATTTATGCCTTTTATGACTTAGGTAGCGCCAAGATGAATCTTGAAATGGTTGCTGAACTAAGCGCTAAAAACATCGTCATTTACGATACTGCTTTTATCGAAGGTGCTTACACTGCCGCCGCCCTTTTAGCAACGGGCGCTAAGCGTTCTTTTGTCGAGGAACAGCTACAATCTTTAACCATTAAATGATTCATCAATTTATGCCTTGAATTACGCATAAATTGATGAATCACTCAAATTTTATCAAAAAAACCCGTCACTACTTGCTTTGCAAAGGTGATGGGTTTTTTTTACTGTCATTTAGTCTTTTGTACTAACTCTTTATGTTTTACAAGCTAGTAGTCGTATGGCAGAATGAACGTATCCTAACGAATATTATTTTATTTAATAAAACATTACCTTAGATTGGAGCGATAACAATTGAAAAAAACAGAACTCATTTCATTTTTTTTAGATTTAAGAGATTTTCCAACAGACAAAAAAAAACATAGTAACACCAGGCTAAATGATTTAACAATCAAATATGGCATTGATTTCGAAACTGCATCGAAATTCAATCAACTACTCAGTGATACTTATACTGAAATTGAACAACGAGGCGGTATCGAAAAATATCAACATTCTGATATCAGCTGGTTAAAGAGTGAGTTGGAATTATTATTACTCGCCTATCATTTCTGCTCAGATCAAGGCCTTAAAATCGCTGACATTTCAGTAATGCTAAGCGCTAACGAAACAGCAATCTTCCCCAAAACACCTAGTCAATTACAAAACACTTTTTATAAATTGAAAAAGCAGCTCATTCAAGTTGAAGATATCCATAAACGCAAACCGGGCCGGAAACGAAAATCAAAAGAAGAAAAATCAGCACAACAAAGAAGAAAATTACAAAACAAACAAAGAGAAACACACAGCTATTCGAATCCCGAAATCGTCCGCCTTTTTTCCGATACAATGAACAATATCCAAATACTTTCGCATAACCCAGAAAACGCTGAAAAAATAACAGATGTTCACCAACTAATTAATGGTTTACACACGCTTTCAAGCATTGCTGTTGCTACATCAAACGCTCATTCTGCTCAAGCAAATACTATGAATGATTATATGCGCTTAAAAAGTCGATTGCTCTCGTTAGAATTAGAACTCGATCAAACGAAACAACAACAACATTCCTTACAACATCTTCTTAGCCAATACCTTTTCAATGGAGAAACAGCTTCATTGATAAGTGAAACAGCTTCATTGATAAGTGAAACAGCTTTTCAACAAAAAGCTCATAACTTATTGGCTACACAAGGTATTACGGAGGAAAACTATCAACAATTCGAATATTTTTCTGATGGTTTCACAACACAAAACACATAAAAAAGATACTGTTGTTCTCCATACGGGAGCAACAGTATCTTTTGCGTTAGAAGCTTCCTTTTCAGATAAATAATTAAACTTATTTTAACCCCTCGTAAATTTGCGTGATGTTCCACTCCATCATCGCTAAGTAGGTCGCTCCCGATGAGCCTTGTACACCTAACGAATCTGTATATAACTTCCCTTCATTAATCGGCACCTTCGTTTCTTGTGACAAGGTTGCCATGCTCTTTGGATTGACACTTGTTTCGACAAATAGTTTCGGTATTTTCGTCGCTCTTGTTAAATCAATAATCCGCGTTAATTGCGCTGGTGTCCCTTCATTTTCGGAGTTGATTTCCCAAATATACTCAGACTTCAAACCATAAGCCTTGCTAAAGTATTTAAAGGCACCCTCACTCGTAATTAACACGGCTCGTTCAGTTGGAATCGTCGCCAGCTTCATCCGGGCTTGTTGATCGACCTTTGTTAACTTATCCTTATAAGCCGTCGCCTTTTTCTGATAACTGTCTTTATGCGTTGGATCTTTTTGCGCGAGTACAGCTGTAATATTATCAATGTAACGCATCCCATTGTTGATATCGAGCCAAGCATGTGGATCCTTTTCTTTTTTTCCATTTAACGTAATTGCTTTAATCCCTTTAGAAACTGCAAAAGTGACCTCATTTTCTTTGTCTTTTTGTTGGGTACTATCAAGTAATTTAGTAAACCACCCATTACCGACTTCCAAATTGAGGCCATTATAAAAAATAAGCGCAGCCGCTGCTGTTTTGGCCGTATCAATCGGTAAGGGTTCGTATTCATGGGGATCTTGCCCGACCGGTACAATACTATGTACCGAGACATGTTCACCGCCAACCTGTTCAACCATATCTTTTAAAATCGAATTGGTCACGACCACTTGCATCTTATCAGCCGCTGTTTCTGCTGTTTTTGACGAGGCACAGCCTGTTAGTAACAGCGTCAAACAGGCGATAACTATTAGCAAACCAGCTGTTTTTTTCTTAAAAGTCATTTTTATCTCCCCTTAGCTTTTAATCCGACGGATCGAACTTTTTTTTGACATTAGAAACGCAACGACAAAACACACGGCTGCACACATCACAATACAAGGACCCGAGGCAAGGTTATTCACAAAGCTCACATAGAGTCCGACGACTGCACTGAGCACACCAATTGTTACCGCTAAAAAAATCATTTGACCGAGTTTATTTGTTAATAAGTAAGCGGTTGATGCTGGGATAATTAACATTGCAACCACTAATATCACACCGACTGTTTGTAAGGCGACAACTGTCACTAACGTCAGTAATACCATCAAAAAGTAATGAATAACCTTTGTATTAACACCATAACTTTTAGCAATTATCTCATCAAAGGTGCTCACCGCTAATTGTTTATAAAACAAACTGACTAACACAATGACTAACAAAGTCACGACTAAGGTGACCCATAGGTCGGTCCGTTGAACAGCTAAAATATTACCAAATAAAATGTGATATAAATTAGTTGAACTTTTAGCAATCGTCACTAGAATCATTCCCAATGCTAAAAATGAACTTAAAATTATCCCAATTGCGGCATCGTTTTTCAAAGGACTACGCTCCGTAATGAACCCAATCCCTAAGGCAGCTAGTATTCCAAATACAGTCGAACCAATCAAAAAGTTAATGCCTAACATGTATGAAATGGCAACACCTGGCAAGACTGCGTGTGAGATGGCATCACCCATTAACGACATTCCACGCAATACGACAAAACTACCAATAATGCCTGAACTGATGCCGACTAAAATGGCTGTAATTAATGCCTGTTGTAAAAAGTTATACTCGCCTAACGCTTCAAAGAAAATCGAAACCACCTCCTATAAATTAATTGCGATACCGTATGCTTGCGCGATTGTTTCGCTCGTAAATACGTCAGCAACTTTGCCGTGAATCGCTGTCGTTTTATTCAATAACAGAACATCTTCAAAGTACTCCTGCACCTTCGTTAAATCATGATGCACAATTATGACGGTGTGCCCCTGTTGCTGTAAGCTGTGAATACGATGCATAATAATTTTTTCACTCACAATATCAACGCCTGCGAACGGTTCATCCAACAAATAAACATTAGCTTCTTGCACCAATGCTCTCGCAATTACAACTCGTTGCAATTGACCTCCGGATAAAGCAGAAATTTGTCGTTGTGCATAATTCTCCATCTCGACCGCAACTAAACTTTTTTTCACAGCTGCACGCTCTTTCTTACCCGGTCGTTGAAACAGCCCCAATGAGGGATAGGTTCCCATTAAGACCATATCAAATACCGTAATGGGATAACTTAAATCAATTGCTTGTCGCTGAGGCACATATGCCATTTTAGCGTCGAAATCATCGTAGGTGATAACCCCATCACTTGGAACTAATCCCACAAGCGCTTTTAAAAAAGTTGATTTCCCCGCACCATTGGGACCAATTATGCCCGTTAACACACCTTTTCGAAGCGTGACGTTAATATTTTCTAACACGGTTACTTGGCCATAAGCAACTGACAAATGTTCTACTTTCATAGCTCCTCCTTTTGTTAGTCTTGACTAACTAAGTTTCCCAAGACCAACTTAATCATATTATAGCGTGTACGTTTTCAAAAATAAAGCAATAACCTCCAGGAGACTTTTGTTAAATATTCAGAAAATTCTCATTTAACTATTTACAGACTATTCTGAATAATGTATAGTTGTAGATAACACTATCTTGAATTGGGATAGATGAACGCTAATTGGGGGGATAATCATGACATTGAGAGCATTAGGAAAAAAAGGCACCATTGCAACATCAGTCATCATCAGTGCCGTATTATTAGGGGCTTGCGGAAGTGATTCGGCGACAGATAGTAAATCCAAGGAGACGGCATCAAAGATTAAACTAAGTTCACAAACGAACATTTCTTACATGGATTCTCGCCTTGCAACAGATGAAACGAGTATTTTAACGTTAAATCAAACAAACGAAGGGCTTTACAGCTACGATTTAAAAGGAAAATTAATTCCAGCTGCAGCAGCGAGTGAAGCGACGACCAATAAAGATAAAACCATCTACACCTTCAAATTACGTGATGATGCACATTGGAGCAACGGCGATGATGTCACGGCTGACGATTTTGAATTTGCTTGGAAGAGTGCTGTTAATCCTAAAACAGGATCACAATACTCTTATTTATATGATGGTGTTGTCAAAAATGCGACTGACATCATTGCTGGTAAAAAAGATGCCGCTGAATTAGGCATTGAAGCGATTGATGACGAAACACTAAAAGTAACACTCGAAAAACCAGTACCTTACTTTGAATCGTTACTTGCCTTCTCAGTCTTCTTCCCATTGAATGAAGATTTCGTGAAAGAACAAGGTGCTGATTATGCTAAAAGTAGTGAGAACATTCTTTTTAACGGACCTTACACAATGAAAAATTGGGATCCAACATCTGACACTTGGACATTAACAAAAAACAAAAAGTATTGGGATGCTAAAAATGTAAAAACCGATACATTTGTCTATAACGTCATTGCCAACTCAGGGACTGGTGCCAACTTATTTGAAACTGGTGAACTTGATCGTGCCGAGTTAACAGGTGACTTTGCCAAACAATATAAGAGCAACGACAACTTCGTGAGCCGCGCTGGCGCTTTTATTTATTACGTTAAATTCAGTCAATCAGTCGATGTTGCTAAAACAGGCCTAGACAACGTTAACTTACGTAAGGCCTTAAGTGCCGCGATTGACTCAAACGGCTTAACAGAACACGTTTTATCAAACGGTTCTATTCCTGCTGAAGGGATTGTTCCTGCTGATTTTGTCGCTAACCCTGAAACAGGTAAAGATTTCCGTGAAGATGCTGAACCGGTCATTAACTTTGATGCCGACGCTGCTAAAAAATATTTAGCACTCGCTAAAAAAGAAACCGGTAAATCAAGCTTTACAATTGAACTGCTCAATGATGATGCCGATGGTAGTAAACCAACAGCTGAGTACATTCAAGATCAATGGCAAACAAACTTACCAGGTGTAAAAGTAACATTGAAAACATTGCCTTATAAGAGCCGTCTTGAACTAAATGCATCGGGTGACTTCCAGGCACAACTGACTCGTTGGGGACCAGACTATCAAGATCCATCAACCTTTATCGATCTCTTTAAAACAGGATCATCTTATAACATGATGGATTACAGCAACCCAACCTTCGATGATCTATTAGTTAAAGCATCAGTTGATGAAGCAACAAAACCAGCTGATCGTTGGAACACGTATATTGAAGCCGAAAAACAATTAATCAAAGAAGATGCAGCTTCAGCTCCGTTATACCAAAATGCTGTTGCATCGTTAGAAAATGCGAAACTTAAAAACTATGAACGCTTCCCTTACGCTAGCACGATGTTGAAATATGTTTATTTAGAAAAATAAAAGTGCAGCAACCTGATAAAACTGTCGGAAGTGCAATCGAAAAAGTCAGCCCACTAATTGCGGAGCTGGCTTTTTCGATTTATGAGAACGATTAACCCCGACCGATTCCTTTTTTAGTAATTTATTTATTTTTATTTACAGAATATTCAGACTGTTATATAGTTGAAAGCAACACCATAAACAAAATGATATAACTATCTGAATTGGAGGAATATTAATGACAAAGACCAGCATTCGCAAAAAAGCACTTGTAGGGAGCTCAATTGTAATGACCGCCGTACTATTAGGAGCCTGTGGCAATAGTTCGGCCAATGAATCCAACAGCTCCAAAACAGCTTCAAAAATAAAATTGAGTGCTCAATCTAACATTGCGATGATGGACTCACGTGTCGCTTCAGACGAAACAAGTATCCAAGCCTTAAATCAAACAAACGAAGGGCTTTATAGTTATAATCTTGATGGAAAACTCGTTCCAGCAATTGCTGAAAAAACAACCACAAATAAAGCTAAAACAGTCTACACCTTTAAGCTCCGTGAAGATGCGGAATGGAGCAATGGTGAAAAAGTCACCGCTGCTGATTTTGAATATGCTTGGAAAAGCGCAGTCGATCCAAAAACAGCGTCAACCTATACTTATTTATTCGATGGTGTTGTGAAAAACGCAAGCGACATCATTGCAGGCAAGAAAAAAAATAGTGAGTTAGGCGTTGAAGCCACCGCTGCTGATACGCTAAAGGTAACGCTTGAACGTCCTGTTCCCTATTTTGATACTTTATTGTCCTTCTCAGTCTTCTTCCCCTTAAACGAAAAATTCGTAACAGCACAGGGTGAAAAATACGCCCAAGATAGCGACCGCATCTTATACAATGGCCCTTATGTCATGAAAGATTGGAAACAAGCCTCCGATTCATGGACGCTTACTAAAAATACGAAGTACTGGGACGAAAAAAATGTCAAAACAAAAACATTTGTCTATCACCTCCTTGAAAACTCAGGCACAGGTGCTAACTTATTTGAAACAGGTGAAATTGATCGTGTGCTCTTAACTGGAGACTATGCCAAACAATATAAAACAAACGATAACTTCGTGAAGCGAACCGGCTCATTTGTTTATTATATTAAATTCAATCAAACAAAAAACACAGCGGTAACCGGCTTAGATAACCTCAATTTACGTAAGGCACTGAAAGCTGCAATCGATACGAAAAGCTTAACTGAGCATGTCTTATCAAATGGTTCCATCCCCGCTGAAGGGTTCATTCCGAAAGATTTCGTTGCTAATCCCGATACAGGCAAAGATTTCCGAGAAGATGCCGGTGCGGTAACGGCCTATGATGTTGCTGCTGCTAAAAAGTATTACGCAAAAGCAAAAGCTGAAACTGGCAAAGACAGCTTTACACTCGAATTACTCAACGATGACACCGATGGCAGTAAACCGACAGCCGAATATATTCAAAATCAATGGCAAACAAACCTACCTGGTGTCAAAGTCGAAATCAAAACTGTCCCAAAGACAAGTCGACTTGAACTCAACACTAAAAAAGACTACGAAACTCAATTAACAGCTTGGGGACCAGGCTACCAAGATCTCACAACTTATCTTGATACCTTGAAATCAGATGCAGTCAGCAATTCTATGGGCTATAACGATAAGGCTTATGATGAGCTCATCACAAAGGCTGCCGTCGATTATGGCACTGAACCATTAAAACGTTGGAACACTTTTATTGAAGCCGAAAAACTAGCCGTGCAAGAGGATGCCGCATTAGCACCTCTTTATCAAAACGCACTTGCGTCACTCGAAAATCCTCAATTAAAAAACTTCAAACGTTATCCGTATGCTTTAACAGCTCTAAAATACGTGTATTTGGAAAAATAATTCAGTATTGACTTACTAGTTTATAAACGATATTACCTTGTAGTCAAAGTCGCTTGCATTATTTTCGCAGAACAAGAAGTTTAATTCGACTTTGTCTACAATCTAACACCTTGACCTCGTCAAGGTGTTTTTTGATGATTCACTATGTTCTTTTGAATATAAACATCACGTGACAACCATTATTACAATGATAAGCATTATATATCTTATCGTTATCATGGAGATTTTTCAATTCAAATTAAGCGTTTACATTCATACTCTTATAAGGTAGGCTAAATTTAAATCCAACATCTTAGGAGGAATCACAATGACAAAGACCCCTTTTTTACGGCGCCTACTAATTATGACCGCTATCTTGATGCTAACGCTTTTAGCTGCCTGCGGTAGTAACGACACTACAAAAGCTGTTAAACCAGCAAAAGAAGAGGATACACCGATACGCCTATCCGTCTCATCCCCGATTACAACCCTAGATCCTCGTTTAATTGCTGACCGTACGAGTATGGAACAATTAAACCAAACCAATGAAGGCCTCTATTCCTATAATGCCGATGGCCAATTAACACCGGCTGTCGCAGAAGATTTCCCTAAACTAAATCAAGAACGCACGGTTTACACCATTCCCCTCCGTAAAAACGCCGTTTGGTCAAATGGCGATGCTGTGACTGCCAAGGATTTTGAATTTTCCTGGAAAAGCGCGATTGAACCTGATTCAGGTTCGCAGCTCACTTACATGTTTGATGGTTTGTTGAAAAATGCCACAAAAATTCTCGAGGGCAAAGCAAAGCCTGAATCATTAGGTGTAAAAGCACTCGATGATTACACACTCGAAGTTACATTAGAACGACCCGTTTCATACTTTCCTCGCCTACTACCATTCACAATTTTCTATCCGATTAATGAAAAGTATGCCACAAAAGAAGGCAGTAAATTCGGAACAGACTCTGAACATATTCTCTTCAATGGTCCCTATAAGCTAACTAACTGGGAACAAGCATCTAACTCATGGAAATATGAGCTAAATAATACGTATTGGAATAAAAAAGCCATTAAAACAGCGAATTTCACTTTCGATGTCGTACCTGATTCCAATACTGGGGCCAACTTATTTGAAACAGATAAATTAGATTTTGCTGAACTTTCAAGCGAATTCGCGAAACAATATAAAGATAACCCAAACTTCAAAGTGTTCCCAGGTGACACAACCCAATTCGTCCGTTTTAACGAAAAATTCGAAACAGATAAAACACATCTCGACAACACCGATCTTCGACTTGCTCTATCGCTCGCAATTGATCGTAAGACCTTAGTCGACAAAGTGCTTGATAACGGTTCAACGGCCACGGAAGGACTTGTACCGGCTGGTTTTGTTGAGAACCCCGTAACAAAAGAAGATTACCGTCAGCAAGCCCCTGCCGTTGTTCATTTTGATACGCAGAAAGCACAGACTCATTTAGCAGCTGCAAAAAAAACAACCGGCAGCTCTACCTTCACCATTGAATTATTAACAGATGATGGTGACAATTCAAAAATCGTCTCGGAGTACATTAAATCACAATGGGAAACAAACCTTGAGGGTGTCACCGTTAACATTAAACGCGTGCCACTTAAAAGCAGACAAGAGCTCGATCAAAACGGTGAATACCAAGCGCAAATAACCGGGTGGTCACCTAACTACCAAGATCCTCTTACCTATTTAGAAATATTCAAAAGCGATCAACCTGGTGAATCAATGGGCTACAAAAACGACACATTCGACCAGTTAATCCATGAAGTTGAAACTACACTCTATGATGATGAAACAGCACGCTGGGATACGATGGTTGCTGCTGAAAAAGTTGTGATTGAGGACACTGCTGCCGTTGCACCACTTTATGTCAATTCGGTCGCCACACTCCAAAATCCAAACTTACGAGATTACAAATTACACCCTTATACCTTATTGGCATTACGTTATATGTATTTAAAATAAAGACAAAAAAACTGTAAGTTGCGATTGCAACTTACAGTTTTTTTTACGCCTTTTTACGATGAATTAATAAATACACCGGAATCCCGACTAAAACAATCGCGATTGAAATGATAACTCCTTTTGGATCAGCGACCATTTGGCTCCAAATAATGTAAACTGAACCTAAAATTGCTACAATCGGCGTGATTGGATACAACGGTACACGATAGCTGCGTTGAGGGCCATTCTTATTCCGACGTCGTAGAATAAAGACACCGATAAAGGCAAACACATAAAAGATATAAATAACAAAAATACAGATGACTGATAAATAATCCGCATCGAAAAAGAGCATCATAATAATTGAAATTACCATCACAGTCGCAATCGCCATTATTGGTGTGTTCGATTTTGGATTAACATACGCTAACTGTTTTGCAAACGGCAGATCTTTTTCTTTTGCCATCGCATAAACAATCCGTGGAAAGGTCATAATCTTACCGTTTAAACAGCCTAATATTGAAATAATAATAGCAATATTTAATAACTTCCCACCAATATCACCAAAGAGTAAGATTGCAACAAAGGGTGCCGCTTTCTCACCTTGTGCAACAATCGTATCTGCGGGTAGCATTTTATAAATCGCAAGGTTGATGAGCATGTAACACCCCATCACGACAAATAATCCAATCGTCATTGCCCGTGGCAATAATTTCTGTGGGTTTTTCAACTCACCTGCCATGTTCGATAATAAAATCCAACCATCGTATGCATAAAGTGTCGCTAAAATCGCTACACCAAAGCTACCAGCTGTCGTCGAAGTTGCGTGTGATAACACCTGCCCAAGAGCCGCTTCATCCCCTTTTAATAGTCCAAAGATGACAATCGCTACAATTGGAACCAACTTACAGACGGTTGTAATAATTTGTGCTTTTGCACCATAGTTTGTGTTGATCATATTCAAAGCCATCACACATAAAGAAGCAAAAATAGCGATTGGTACACGCCACTCATCACCTACACCAAAAAATTCAACAAACAAAACAGCTAAGTAAAGACTCAATGAAGCGATAATCGCAGGACCATAAATGACAATTTGCATCCATCCTGAAAGAAAGCCCCAAATCTTACCATAAATATGGCTCATATAAATGTATAAACCACCTGTATAAGGTAACTGTGTTCCGATTTCAGCAATCGTAAGACCCGCAGCAATCGTTAAAATTCCACCGGCTGCCCAGGCTGCTAAAGCCATATTTGTATTTCCTACTTCTGAAAGCACTGACGCCGGTTTAAAAAACACACCTGAACCAATGATTGTACCAATAATTAATGCCAAGGCAGACCAAATGCCAAGTGTCGGTTTTAGTTCATTTTCTCTCACAGCTTTCCTCCATTGATTAGTTATTTTGCTCGTTAAAAACAATAAATTGATTATAGCATACTCTATTACGATAAAGCAGTTCCACTTTTTTCCCTCTGATTGCTAAAGTTGATTAATACTGTTTACGCTGTATTGTCCCTCCGATATTCAACTGGAGACGGTACTTTGCGACTGTTCGTCGTGAAATTGTAATCCCTTGTTTTTTCAGTTGATCGGTAATTTTTTGATCAGATAGCGGCTTACGCTTATCTTCTTCTGCGATGATACTGCTAATCATCGATTGTACCGTTTTATTCGACACCGTGTTTGCTGAAATACCAGTCGTGAAAAAAGAGCGTAACTCAAACACACCAAAACTCGTTTCCAAATACTTATGGTTTACCGTTCGACTAATGGTTGATTCGTGTACCTTCATTAATTTTGCAATCTCTGCAAAAGTTAGCGGTATTAACGGATGGTGCTCCTCATAAAAAAACGCTTGCTGTTTTTCTACAATTGCCTGTGTCACCGTCACAATAGTACTTTCTCGTTTCGCCAGCACCTGCTGTAACCATTTGAAATCAGCTTTTTTATGTTTTAAATAGGTCGTCACCTCCGCTTCCGTGTGATGGGAAACAGACTTAAAATAAGTGTCATTAAAGGCAACTTGTGGAATTCCTGCCTTAATCGGGACAATCTGTAGTTGTCCCTCACTCTTTGTGACACGTACATCAGGTGAAATATACACATTGACTTCTTTGTTATAGCGTCTACCAGGAAACGGTGTTAACGTTTTAACATACTCTGATATCTCAACAATCGCTGTGATTGACAGGTTTGTCGCCATTGCAAGCTCTTGCCATTTTTTGGTTGTGAACAAGTCAAAGTAGTCACTGATTACTCGATAGGCTTGTTTAGGTGCCCGTACATCACGATCAATTTGCAGACAAATACATTCACACAGCGTACGTGCTCCGATACCAGCCGGGTCTAATTGATGCAATAAAGTTAACGCATTTTCAAACTCAATCGCAGTCATTGGCAATGCCTCAACTAGTTCATCGTATGTAATCGTTAAATAGCCCTTTTCATCTAAGTTTCCAATTAATAATAAGACAATCTCTCTTAACTTCATTGGCCGCATGCTTAACATCACTTGTTCTTTTAAAAACATCGCTAAATCAAACGATTGATCGGGCAACTGAGCAATATAATCCTCATCTGAATGATATCCCCCTTTATCTTGATAACGATCTTTATCTAACACACTTTTTTGATCGATCGTTACTTCTAAAAAAGGATTATCTAATGCCTTATCTTCTAAATAAGCTGTCAATTCTTCCTTATTGTATTGCAACACCTTGATGGCTTGTTGCAATTCCTGTGTCATTCGTAACTGCTGTTGTTGTGTTTGAAGTGCTTTAAATTCTAGCTTCATAATTGCTCCTTCATCAAAACGTAGTCTCGTTACATTTAATGTTAGATACTTCAATTGCTAATGTCAATAAAAAGAAGGAGCTAGCACAATGCTAACTCCTTAAACTTTTGAAAAAAATGTGTATTTATAGTTTCTTCATCATTTGTTTCGCCCATTTACGACTAAAATGTAATTCCTTCATTTCGCTCTCCAGTAAACCTTTAACATGTACATTATCGGCAGATTCTTCCGCCCAAACTGATTTTTTATAGTTAATTAAGACTGTTAAATATTGGACATAATTAGCATAAATATTAACGGCATCATAATGGCTCACCCACTGAATCGCACTTAATTTCACTTTAAAATGCATCATATATAAATGTTTAAAATCAATGGGTTCAATCATTAATTTATGAAATTCAACCCGCCCACGCTCAGTTATACAATAATCTTTTTTGCTTTTTTCTTTATCTTTTGTTTTAACTTCCTCTATCCAACCTTTTTCGGACAATTCATGTATGAGCGGATAAAGTACACCCCAACTTATTTTCTTAAAAGGACCTAACACCTCATTAAGAACTTGCTTCAATAAATACCCGTGCATCTTTCGTTCCATTAACGTTCCTAAGATAAAGAGTGTATAAATTTTTTTCATAGTTGCCTCCTTAAAAATCGTATGTGCTAAAAGCAGTATACGCTGTTTTTTAAAATCAGCTACGAAATACACCAACTCTCTGTATTTCACCCATAATCATGTTAAAATGAAGAGTCTATACCATCCCTCCTCAGGACAGTTTAACTAATTAGTTTGTTACTGCTCTACTGACTACCTGCTGTTACATAATTTTAAAAATTGATGATAAGGAGTGCTTTTACTGTGAATGAAAAAAATATTAAAAAAATCACACTAGTCATCATGCTTTTACTAGTTAGTGGTTCGGTGTTTTATTCATCTTCACAACCATATGGGAATCAAACACTAATTCCATTTTTAGAGAAAGTCTTGCCATCTCAGCCCTTCAAAGAGGTTTTACAGAAGGTGGAATTTTATTACGGGGGGAAAATCGTTAGTGTTGAACAGAGTGGGTATTACAATTTCATTGAATTCTTCTTTCGCAAAGCAACACACTTTTCAGTTTATGCTATTATGGGAGCGATTTATATCTTAATTTTACATGCTTTTAATATGAAAAAGCAACTGATTTGGGCAGTGGCCCCGTTGACCCTAATCTTCTTTGCTATATCTGATGAATGGCATCAATCCTTTACTGCCAATCGGACACCTTTAGTTACCGATGTGATGATTGACACACTAGGTATTTGCGTCGGTATCATCGTTACACAATTGCTAAAAAAAGCTTAACAGCAACTAACTGTTAAGCTCCATCTTGTAGAAAAAGTTTCATCAAACGTCTTTTTCTGTGAAAATAGTTCAAGCGAACCCCTCAATTTATACGTTGCTAGATAAATTAATTTCACTTTTATGCGATGATTACTCCACCATATACAGCCGCGACTAGAATAACGAGGGCCGGATGCCACTTCAATCGTTCTAAGGCGATATAACTAAGTACGGCTAACACTCCAAATTGCAACCATCCCAATTGGCTCACGGCCGTTGCTCCCATTGTATAGGTAACTTTCCACATCAGCACTGCTACAACAGGTTGTACAAGTAGCATTACTCCGAGCAACACCTTTGATTTTTTATACTTATCCAGTTGTTTGAAGATGATAATCATTAAGAGCGCGGATGGGACAATCGTTGCTAAAATTGCTACACTCACACCGAGCACGCCACTAACAGGATAACCGACTGACGCTGCAATTTTCGTAGCAATCGGCCCCGGTAAAGCATTAGCTAGCGCAATCCCATTCGAAAAATCGGTTTCGCTCATCCATTGATGCTTATCAATAACTTCGTGATAAACTAGTGGAATCGAAGCTGGTCCACCGCCGTAACCAAAAATATTCGCCAGAAAAAACGACTTAAATAGTTCCCACAATAACAGCATTACTTAGCACCCCCTTTAGCGACACGATAATGTTGTGTGCCATAGATAATAAAGATAAAAATAACGAGGGCTGGATGAATATAGTACAGTAAGACTGCTGCTAAAACACAGGCAATCAATGTTAAAATAAAGCCTAGGCCTTCATAAGCCTTCTTCGCAAAACGATACCCCATTAATAAAAGCATCATAAACACAACTGGCGTTACAGCCGCAATGATGCCTTGCACGATTGTTGAATGACTAAGAACATTTGCCATCGATATAAAGGCAGCCATCGCGATTGTACTTGGTAATATATGCCAGAATACCGACCAAATAGCTCCGAGCCAACCTTTTCGTTCATAGCCCAGATGAGCTGCCATTTTTGTCGCGATTGGACCCGGCAACACATTCGCTATTGCTAACGTATTATCAAAGTCAGCTTCGTTCATCCAGTGATACTTTTTAACTGCCTCATGTTGAAACAAGGGCATCACCGACGGACCACCACCAAAACCTAAAATACCTGTACGTAACATCGCTAACATTAACTCTAGGTAGACCTTCTTCGTTTGTTCCATGCGTTCGCCTCCGTTCACTACTCAATATCTTCATTTTAGCACTGTCAAAACTAAATTCAAAGATGGATGACATTAAAAAGGCACTCCAACCATTTGTTAGAGTGCCTCAGCTTATTATTTCGCTACAGTTTAACTAATAACTGCCGTAATACCTGTGTTTTCATTGAAATTTAATTTAATACCCATATTAGGGTCTAAATCGGTTTCTTTTTCAGCCCAGTAGCGAATCGCTTGAATTAATGAGAAGTGATCGAGTGATTGAATGATGCTACCCGAAGTGTTTAACACCTCTGCGCCAAAACCTTTGTTTTCGTCATAGGTCAAAGATACTTGCATTTCATACATGTTAATTTGTTTCTCGTATGAAAAGAAATCGATAACCGCATTAGAAATATTATCTTCGTTTAACACAATATCGCTATCATCAGTCGTTGCTGACGCACCACCCATTGCATTTTGATAATTGGTTTGGACTTCCTCATCACGGTTCATGTGACGAGCATCTGTATAAGCACCTGCAGATGTTGCTTGAGCTTTTTTATTTTGACGCATGCGCGAAACGAGCATGATCACAAGACGAAGAATTACTAAAATCGCTAAAATATTAATGATCATCCCGATGATGTTACCAAACCCGCCCATGTTAGCTAATAAGCCTCCGAATAACATTCCGGCAAGTCCACCTAACATCATTCCGCCTAAGAAACCACCGAAACGACTTTTAGCCTTCGCTTTATTGGCCGTAACTGCTTTATTTGTTGCTGCTTTGTTTGCTGCTGTTTTTGTTGAGTTTGTTTTCACCTTGTTGCTATTGGTGTTATATGAACGGTTGGTTGAACGATAACCGCCACCTCGCATTTTGGCACTCACTGTTTTGACGGCAGACGCTTGATAACTGTCTGGAGTGACAAGATTAATCATCTGAGAGCCTACTGGTGTCATTAAAATAACCACTGCTGTTAAAATACTAATAATTTTCTTCAAAATTTTCCCCCTTATAATTTTCTATCTGACTTTATTTTACCATCTTTAGCAACGCTTCTCAAAAGATACGAACGACAGTCTGTTTTATTTTTCTGAAATATATTGACAGAATATTCAAAAGAGATTGACATATTGTTTTTTTGTCGCTATACTTTTAGTTATCACCTACAGTAGTAGGCCTTACAATTAAATAAGATTTCTTATCCAGAGTGGTGGAGGGACTGGCCCTATGAAACCCGGCAACCTATCAATATCAATTGATGAGGTGCTAATTCCAACAAAATCAGGTGACTGATTTTGGCAGATAAGAGAAGTAGCGTTTACCCGACTTCTCTTTTTGAGAAGTCTTTTTTATTACCTTTTTTTACCAATACACAGACAAACAGGAGGAATTATTTTATGAAAAAATTGACAAAGACACTCGGTTCACTCGTTATTTTAGCAGTTTTACTCACATTGGCAGCCTGCGGTGGCGGTAGCAAAGCACTCGATGATAAAGAAGTCACAGTCGGTGTTACCGGCGGCCCCCACGAACAAATCATGAAAGAAGTTGCCAAAGTTGCTAAAAAGGATGGCGTTACCATCAAGTTAAAAGTGTTTAGTGATTACAACACACCAAATACAACTTTAGATCAAGGCGAACTTGACGCCAACAGCTTCCAGACGTTACCGTTCTTAAAAAATCAAATCAAGTCAAAAGACTTTAAAATCACCGAAGTGTTTGCAACAGTTGCCTTCCCGCTTGGGATTTATTCTGACTCAATCAAGAGCATTGACGATATTAAGGAAGGCGATAAAATTGCCGTTCCTAATGACCCTGCCAACGAATTACGTGCCCTTCAATTATTTGAAGAAGCAGGACTTATCAAGCTGTCAGATAAAGCTGGTGAAAATACGACTAAAAAAGACATTGTTGAAAACAAATTAAACTTAGAAATCGTTGAACTTGATTCTGCTCAAGTATCAAAACACTTAGGTGAAGTAAAAGCGGCTGCGATCAACACAAATTTTGCCATGGGCACTGGCTTAAACATTAAAGACGATGCAATTTATCATGAGCCTTTAACTGATAACCCTTACCCTAACTATTTTGCTGTTCGTATCGAAAATAAAGATGATGCGATTGTTAAAAAGTTAAAAAAATACTACCACTCTGACGAAGTTAAAGCGTATATCGCTAAACAATTCAAAGGATCAGTTGTTACAACATGGTAATGATATAGGGGGACGAGAGCATGATTGAACTTAAAAACATTTCAAAAGACTATACTGTCGATAAAAAAGTGATTACAGCTTTAAAAGACGTCTCCGTCCAAGTTAATGCTGGTGAAATATATGGGGTAATTGGCTACAGCGGTGCCGGCAAGAGCACGCTCATCCGCTGTATTAACCTGCTAGAAACACCCACTACAGGGCAAGTTTTCATTGACGGTGTTAATTTACAAGTCTTAGATAAAATCGCCTTACGTCAAGCACGCCAAAAAATCGGAATGATCTTTCAAGGCTACAATCTCTTAACAACGGCCACTGTTTATGACAACATTGCGATTCCGTTAAAATTAACAGGTCTATCAAAAGAAGTCATCGCTGAGCGCGTTGAAAAATATTTAGGCATTGTCGGTCTTAGCGATCGAGCTACCGCTTACCCAGCACAACTATCGGGCGGACAAAAACAGCGGGTGGCGATTGCCCGTGCGCTCTCTCACGAACCTGAAATTTTACTTAGTGATGAGGCAACCAGTGCACTTGATCCAAATACAACCGAATCAATTTTAGCGTTACTGCTCGAAATTAATGAAAAACTCGGCCTCACTATCTTTTTAATTACACATGAACTGAGTGTGATTCAACGCCTATGTGATCGAGTAGCTGTGATGGAAAACGGTGAAATTGTCGAACAAGGAACAGTCGTCGAAGTGTTTACACAACCACGCTCAACTGTTACAAAAAGTTTCTTGAAAAATTCAGCGAAGTATAAAATCCCTGAAAAAATCGTCGGCGCGTTTGATCAAACAGGTGTCTTAATCCAATGTACCTTCGTCGGTGATGCAGCAAGTCAACCGGCTTTAGCTTATGTTAGTAAACATTTTAATGTCGTCCCAAATATTATCGCTGGTGGCATCGATCAATTTAAAAACGAAGCGATTGGGAATTTGATTGTCCACTTAGAAGGTCGCACAGCTGACATTACTAACACAATTACCTATTTAGAAAGCCAAGCCATTATCGTTACGAAAGAAGGTGTCCTTAATGTCTAATTTTTTCTCTGAATGGGGCCCCACGATTCTCGAAGGGTTGATTGCAACTTTACAAATGACTGCTATCTCACTCGTTATCTCGGTGATTTTAGGCGTGCCACTGGCGATTTTATTAGTACTTACACGTAAAGGTGGACACGCTGAAAATAAAATCACTTACACGATTGCCAATGCGATTATTAATATTATTCGCTCGATTCCCTTTATCATTCTGCTCTTCTTTTTGATTCCGTTCACAAAGTTAGTTGCCGGCACAACTATTGGAGTACAAGGGGTAATCGTACCGTTAGTTGTGTACTGTGCTCCCTATATCGCCCGTTTAATTGAATCAGCCTTATTAGAGGTTGATAAAGGGGTTGTTGAGGCCTATCAATCAATGGGTATCGCGACTTGGAAAATCATCTGGTTCGTGATGGTGCGTGAATCACGTTCAGCCATTATTCTAGGCTTAACCATTGCTACGATTGGTTTAATTGGTGCAACAGCAATGGCCGGTTTTGTTGGTGCTGGTGGACTTGGCGACTTAGCGTATCAATTCGGTTACCTCCGCTTCCAGCCAGGAATGATGTATGTCACCTTAATTCTCTTAATTATTATCGTTCAACTTCTGCAATCAGCCGGTAGCCTCATTGCCCGCCGCCTAAAGAAGTAAACATTGTTTTATTAAAAATAATACGAGATAAAAAGCGCTAAGCAAAACGATTGCTTAGCGCTTCAGATTGTAGAGAAAGTCGAATTAAATTGCGTTTACTTTGAACATTAGTTCAAGTGACTTTGGCTACAAGATAACTTGACTGAAAAGAAACGTTGTTATATCCTCGCGTTTAATCAGCTAACTTCTATGATATTTCATGGAAAAGTAGTGACGGGAAATAGTCGAGACGTTATTTTCTCCAAACATTGCAGTTTAGAACGGCTTTAAATTACTTTCGTACTAGTAGGCACGATGAGCGAGTGACGGAACGCGTACTGATGGTACGTAATCCCGAGCGAACAAGTCGTAACGACCTAGAACAGCGTTTATCTTTTATAGCAGGACTTCCATGTTTACGCTATACTAAAGCTATCTAGTGTCACGCTGAAAGGAGATCCTCGATGAACACAATGACCTTAGCTAATCGAATTGCCCGCAATTCTCGTGTCTTATCTAATAACGAACAAAAGATAGCTGATTATTTTCTTCACAATACCACGTCTGTCACGACCGCTTCAATCAGCACGTTATCTCAGGAGATTGGTACCTCGAATGCAGCAATTTCGCGATTTTGTCATAAGTTAGAATACCGTAGCTTTGCTGAACTAAAAACAATGTTATTACAAGAAACTGCCGTTGATACCGCTATCTTAGGTTCCAACCAAATTGTCTCGTACTACAACCAAATCTTGCAATCATCAGCTGCCCTCCTTGAATCAAAAGCCTTGATTGAATTCATTAATCATATCAAATCCGCCCAACGTATTCTCGTGTGTGGCATTGGCAGTTCAGGTTTAAGCGCAATTGAGTTTAAAAATCATTTAAGTCGGATGGGTATTAGTATCGATGCTGAAACTGATCCTCATCAAATGGTCATGCGCGCCAGTCTTCTCACAAAAAACGACCTCTTAGTCGTCATTTCAAATTCAGGTACAACAGAAGCCATCATCCGTGCCTCCGAGTTTGCTAAAGCGAATCAAGCGACTATTTTCGCCTTAACGATTAAAGATTATACCGCACTCACTAACAGTTGTGACGGCGTCCTCTTTACATCAAGCATTGTTCCCATTGCCGATGAGCGTTTTATCAATAGCCAACTATCGATTCACTTTATCTTCGATGTCATCTATTATCGTTTATTAGAAGATAAGACCTTCAAAGCGAATCGTGACCTGACGTTAGCTACTTTAAAGAAATAAAAACACCGCTACCATTAGGTAGCGGTGTTTATTTAACCTACTGTACTTCGTTCATCTCTGCTACAAATGTTTCCGTTATCAATTTAGGACGTGTAATCGCACTACCGACTACGATCGCATGAACGCCCAATTCTTTACAACGTTTCGCTTTCGCTGGTGTATCCACATGACCTTCTGCAATAATCGGCACTGATAAGGTTGCCAAAATTTCTTTTAGACGACTAAAGTCATCATCTTCGATATTATCACCAGACGACTGTTCAGTGTAACCCATTAATGTCGTTGAAACACAGTCAAACCCTAATTTTTCGGCTGTGATTGCCTCTGCGATTGTTGCCGTATCTGCCATCAATAACACATCAGGGTATTTCGCTTTTATGTTCGTCATCAATTGTGCTAATGTTTCACCATTCGGTCGAAGACGATCAGTCGCATCTAAGGCAATCATCTCACAGCCAGTCACCATCAGTTCATCAATTTCAGACATCGTCGCTGTAATAAACACCTGCGAATCTGGGTAATCCCGTTTAACAATGCCAATAACAGGCAAATTAGTATTTTTTTTAATTTCAATAATATCTACCTGTGAGTTCGCACGAATACCCACAGCCCCACCTAATTCAGCTGCGACAGCCAGTCTCCCCATAATATATGCACTATGAAGTGGTTCATCAGGTAATGCCTGACACGATACAATTAAACCTTTTTTTACACGTTCTAACATATTCATTTTATTCCGCCTCCATCAATTCTTCAATTTCATTTTTAACAACAGTCACTTGTGGTCCATAGATTACTTGAATACCACGACCGTTTTTCACAATCCCATTGCTACCAGTTGTTTTCAACTGCTCATCATCAACCAATCTTTCATCTCGGACAGTGACACGTAAACGTGTGGCACAACAATCAACGGTATCGAGGTTATCTAATCCCCCTAAGCCCGCAATAATGGCTAATGCACGATTAGACCCTTCAACTTTAGCTGCCTTCACTAACTTAGCTTCACGCCCAGGCGTCTTGAAGTTGAATTTTTTAATGAGGAACATGAAGGTAAAGTAGTAGAGACAAAACCAGACAATGCCGATGAAAATAACATATAGCCAGTTCGTTTTAGCTTCGCCTTGTAACACACCGAACAGTATAAAGTCGATAAAACCACCAGAGAATGTTTGACCAATCGTAATGTTGAATAAATCAGCCATCATAAAAGCCAGCCCATCAAAGAAGGCATGAACCACATATAAGGCCGGCGCCACAAACAAGAATGAAAATTCTAACGGCTCTGTAATTCCTGTTAAAAAAGAAGTGATTGCTGCTGATAACATTAACCCACCAACAATTTTTTTATTCTCTGGTTTCGCACAGCGATAAATCGCTAATGCCGCCCCAATCAATCCGAACATCATCGTAATAAAACGACCTGACATGAAACGTGATGTGCCTTCATAAAACTGTGTCACTGTTGGATCAGCCAATTGGGCAAAGAAAATGTTTTGTGTTCCTTGCACTAACTGACCGCCAACTTCTAAACTACCACCTAATGCTGTTTGCCAAAATGGCAGATAGAAAATATGATGCAGTCCAAATGGCCCTAATAAGCGTAATATAAATCCGAAGAAAAAGGTACCAATAGCCCCTGTGGCATTGACAATATCGCCCACTTTAAATATTCCCGATTGGAAGATGGGCCAAACAAAGTACATCACTACGCCAACAAAAATCGCGGTAAAAGCAGTCACAATCGGTACAAAGCGTGAACCTCCAAAAAAGCCAATGACCTGTGGCAATTCAATTTTATTGAAGCGATTATGTAATAAGGCCGTAATAATACCAATGACTAAACCACCAAAGACGCCTGATTCTAGCGTTTGAATACCTAAAGTCATCCCTTGCCCAACTGCTGCTAGACCATCAACTACGAGTTTATCCGATAAAATTAACAACGCATTAATGGTTGCATTCATCACGAGGTAACCAAGTAAAGAAGCTAACGCCGCCGTTCCCTTATCTGATTTAGCGAGTCCCACTGTTACTCCGACTGCAAAAATAACAGGTAAATTAGCAAAAACAATATTACCTGCCGCACTCATAATCGTAAAAATAGCTTGTAACCACGCAATATCTAACACTGGATATGCCGCGATTGTATTGGGATTCGATAATGCCCCACCAATCCCTAATAACAACCCTGCCGCTGGCAAAATAGCTATCGGCAACATAAATGATTTTCCAAACTGTTGTGCTTTTTCGAAAAATGTTTTCATAATTATTCCTCCATTCGAAAATGTTTTCGTTTATAATATACCCATTGAAAACGTTTTCGTCAAGTTGTTTTTCTGTCAACTTACAAAAAAAGCAGCCCCTCGAGGGACTGCTTCAGTCTGAAAGTCTAAAGAGACTTTATTTTCTTTCGAATTCTATACAGTGACTTTGTTTACGAGCTGATAAGACTGAATAGCAAGGCTTTTATGTCCTCTAGTTCAATCAACCAGAAGCTATCACCTTTCAGAAAAATGGCAGCGACGGTAAATAGTCGCCTTCATTTCTCTTCCAAGCTGTATGCTTCCAACCGGTTGACTTCACACTTTCGTTCTAGGCACGACGAGCGAGTGACGGTGCGCATACTGATGGTATGTAATCCCGAGCGAGCAAGTCGTAACGACCTAAAACAGCGTTTATCTTCAGTCTCAAGCAGCCCTTGGAGGGGGTGCTTCGTTACAATTAGCTATTTTTTGGACCTGGTGTTGAGGCAATCAATTCCATTTTACCCTTCAGCTCCCACTTTTTAACGGTCGCTGGAATAATAAAGTGGTCACCTGCTTTAAGATCAAATGAACGGTTGTCAATCCGAATATGACCCGTGCCACTGATCACACTTGCCAACGTATACGGACCAAAGGCTGACATTGTTGCCGTGCCTCGCACCACCCATTTATAAACGTTAAAGTAATCACTCTCAACTAAGGTAATCATGCTGATTGTTTCCGAAATAACCTTTGTTTGATGTGGCGCTACGACATGATGAGGCACAGTCGTCACATCGAGTGATTCCGTAATCTGCAATGGACGCTTTTGTCCGGTTGTTGCATCAACACGATCATAATCATACAAACGATAAGTCGTATCACTGCTTTGCTGCGTTTCTAAAATAACAATCCCCGCACCAATCGCATGTACCGTACCACTTGGTACGTAATAAAAATCGCCCGCCTTAACTTCAACGGAACGCAGTAAACGATCCCACTCACCATTTAAAGCCAATGTTTCAAATTGCGCTTTTGTTTTCGCCTTATGCCCATAAACAATTTTGGCACCCGGTTCAGCTGCGATGACATACCAACACTCTGTCTTACCTTGTTCACCTGCATGAGCTTGACCATAGGCATCATCCGGATGCACTTGTACTGATAAATCACTACTTGCATCTAAAATCTTTGTCAGTAAAGGAAATTCAGCTTGAGTAGAATCTGCAAATAAGTCACGGCGCTTTTCCCACAAACCCGCAAGTGTTTCACCAGTAAACATCGGATTCAATACCTTGGCATCGCCATTTTTGTGGGCACTAATCCCCCAATTTTCACCGATGTTTTTGGTTGTTTCACCATAACCAAACAATTCATGTAACTTATGGCCACCCCAAATTTTTTCATGTAATTCGCCTTCTAAAAAAATCGGTTCTTTCATGCATGTTCCTCCTCAAAGTATAAGACACTTACAATATCAGAATAGCTTTTTTCGTGTTAAAATACAAGTATCATAACAATCTGATTGTAAGGGGTGAAGCTATTTGAAAAGAAATGAACGCGTATTAGCACAACTTGAAACCTTATCGACTCACATCGATTTAGACACTTTATTAGCGACTGGAGGTATCACAGCCTTACAAATAGCCGAAGCAGTTAATATCCAACGCAATAATGTAAGCGCTGACCTCAATCAATTATTTCGCGAACAAAAATTAGTTAAAATTAATGGCCGCCCTGTTGGTTATTTAAGTCTCGCAGCTGCCGAACAATTACTCGGAACAGCTGTCACGACTTTCTTTTTCGACTCTTTGGAAGTGTTTTTGGCTGCACAACCAACTACGACAGCTGAATACGAAAAGACACCTTTTTCCGATTTAATCGGTGCCACAACAAGCTTACGCAATCAAGTTGAACAAGCCAAAGCAGCGATTCTTTATCCACCTAATGGCTTAGACACATTAATCGTTGGACCCACCGGTGTGGGTAAAACCTTATTCGCTAATATGATGTTTAATTATGCCCATCACATCGGCAAATACGCAGCTGATTCACCCTTCGTTGTGTTCAACTGTGCCGATTATTATACAAATCCACAATTGCTAATGTCCCATTTGTTCGGACACGTTAAAGGCGCTTTCACTGGTGCAGATACCGATAAACAAGGACTTGTTGAAAAAGCTCATCAAGGTATTTTATTTCTCGATGAGGTGCATCGTTTACCACCCGAAGGTCAAGAGATGATTTTCTACTTAATGGATAATGGTAATTATGCCAAACTTGGCGAGACCGAACGTCAACATCATGCCGACGTTCTCATCATTTGTGCAACGACCGAAAATCCTGAATCTTCCTTATTAAAAACGTTCGTACGACGGATTCCAATTATTATTAACATCCCGACCTTTGAAGAACGAGCAGCCAAGGATAAAATTGATTTATTACGTTTTCTCTTAACGACCGAAGCGCATCGAATAAAAAAACCAATTGAGATTGATACCGAAGCAACGAAAGCGTTAATTGGTAACACAACCTACGGCAATGTTGGTCAACTAAAATCCAACATCCAACTCGTCTGTGCCAATGCCTTCTTGCATTCCTTAAAAGATGACACCTTAAAAATTAATTTTAAGGATCTCCCTGCTGAAGTGAAGAATGGTTTCTTCCATCTCAGTGGCAATCGTGCCGAAATGCAAGAACTGTCTGATCATCTTAAGAGCGATGTCATCGTTTATCCCGATGATAATACAAAGTCGCTTATTAAAGACGACGCCTATGAGCCAGACTTTAATCTTTATAGCATTATCGAAGACAAGGTTGGTTTCATGGTCGACCAAGGCATTAAAGATGAAGAAATTAACCGCTTCATTGGGATTGATATCGACATCCATCTCAACTCATTTTATTCAAAGTTCCAGAACAATACCCAATCCCGTGAAAAAATGTTAAAGGTTATTAATGAAGACATCTTAAATTTCACCGAAAATATAAAATCAATGATTGAGCAGCATTTACACCGTAAACTCGATGAACGTTTCATCCTCGCCTTTGGTCTTCATTTAACGGCGTTCTTAAAACGTAATAAAGAACATAAAATCGTTCGCTACGCCAACATCGAAAATGTCGTGCAAGAAATGGCAACCGAATATGAATTATCGATTCAAATTAATCAGATGATTAAGACACACTTTAGTGTGTCAGTTCCAATGATGGAAACGATGTACTTAACCCTTTTAATTAATTCACTATTAAAAGATAATAAGTCGCAGCGGGTTGCTATTTTAGTAGCGATGCACGGCAGCAGCTCAGCCAGTAGCATGGTTAATGTAGTCAAAAAACTATTAGGCGAAAACAACATCGAAAGCATCGACATGCCCCTTGACCTCAGCCCTAAAAAAGTCTTAGATGATATGCGACGGGTTGTGCGTGAAATCGATAATGGCAAAGGGGTGCTCCTAATGGTTGATATGGGCTCCTTAACCGGCTTTGGCGATATCCTCACTGAGGAAACTGGCATCCCTGTCAAAACAATTGATATGGTGTCAACCCCGACTGTACTTGAGGCGGTTCGTAAAGCAACGATTATGGAAATGGATTTAGAGACAATTTACCGCTCCTTAAAAGACTTTAGAGGTTATGAAAATTATCTTGAGAAACCAACGACAACAGTCGCGATACCTGATTCACCTGCAGATAAACCACTTGCGATTCTGAGCGTTTGTACAACCGGAGAAGGAACGGCATTGAAACTCCAAACCTTTGTGGGCACCCTTTTGAAAAATATGGGTCGTAGCGATATTAGTATTATCGCAATGCCGCTACACGAGGTTGCCCAACGCCAAACAGAACTCGATCAATACCATATTTTATTATCGATTGGTATCGCCAACCCCAATGTTGGCGTACCTTTTATCCCACTCGAACAGCTCTTTGATAGTGAGGGTGAAGCGCTATTAAACCATTACATTCCAACAGCAACGCCACTAGTACTGGAACACATCAATAAGCCGTCGATGGTGCTACAAATGAGTGAAGAAAGTCTCAACGAGTTTTTAACGTATTTGAATCCGACAAAAGTACTGCCGTTGCTACTCGCTTTCGTCAACGATATTGAGCAGTTCGAAAACATTCAGTTAACTAACGGTCAAAAAATAAATCTGATTGTGCATGTCGGTTGCGCACTTGAACGAGCCGTTGTGAAAGAAACCCTTGCTTATTATGCGACAGCAAGTCCACAACAATTAAGCAAGCGTGGCGACTACCATACCATCGCCCAACATTTTTACAACAGTTTGAAAATTAACTTATCCGATGATGAACTGTATTACATCATGGATATGATTGCCGATACACTTACTATCCAATCACTTTAGTCTAAACACACAACAAGACACTGCCGTTTTCGATAACGTATTTGTGTCTTGTTTTTTCATTTTAGTGTCTTTCTTTTTTTAAACCCTTGATATGATAACGGTTTCACACACTCATGAAAGTTGGCACGGAACTTGCATTAGTATAAGTGTAGACAATTAACTATTAAAAAAAAGAGGTGAACTACTATGACAGTTGCAATTGTAATCGGAACACACGGTGCGAGTGCCGAACAACTACTCAAATCAACTGAAATGATTATTGGTGAACAAACGAATGTTGGCGTCATCGATTTCATGCCGGGCGAAAACGCCGATACGTTAGTAGACAAATTAAAAGATGAAGCAAACACACTCGATACGAGTGATGGCTTACTTTTTCTGGTCGACTTGTTTGGCGGTAGCCCGTTCAACGCCGCTAGTCGTATCGTCATTGAACATGAAAATGCTGATGTCGTGACTGGTGTCAACATTCCGATGTTACTTGAAACATTATCAATGCGCTCAGCCCAATCGTTACCTGAGCTAGTTGAGACCGCTCTAACTGCCGGTGCCTTTGGTATCAAATCATTAAAAGCTGGCTTAGCTGCAGCAGCAAATGAAGAAGAAAATGAGGAGGAATTATAAATGATTATTAAATTAGCTCGTATTGACGACCGTTTAATTCACGGTCAAGTTGCCACTGTCTGGACAAAAGAAACAGGTGTAAACCGTATCATCGTTGTGTCTGATGAGGTTGCAGCTGATACGGTTCGTAAAACGTTATTGACACAAGTTGCACCACCTGGTGTTAAAGCCCATGTGGTTGATGTTGCTAAAGCTTCACGTGTTTACAACAACGCAAAATACGCAACTGACAAAGTAATGTTCTTATTCACAAACCCTACAGACGTTTTACGTGTGATTGAAGATGGTATCGATATCACATCAGTCAACATTGGGGGTATGGCCTACCATGAAGGTAAGCAAATGGTAACAAATGCCATTTCTGTCGATGAAACAGACATTAAAGCATTCAATGCTTTAAATGACAAAGGTATTGAACTTGAAGCTCGTAAAGTTGCTGCTGACAGTAAAGTTAGCATGATGACCTTACTTGCCAAAGTAAAATAAACTAATTTAATAGAAGGAAAAGGAGGAAGATTCTCATGGAAATAGGTACTCTACAAATTATCCTAGTCTTTATCGTAGCTTGTGTTGCAGGTATGGGTTCTATCCTTGATGAGTTCCAAACACATCAACCGTTAATTGCCTGTACGTTAATCGGTTTAGTGCTTGGTGACATCTCACAAGGTGTTATGATCGGTGCTTCATTACAATTAATTGCGTTAGGCTGGATGAACATCGGTGCTGCTGTTGCACCCGATACAGCACTTGCTTCAATTATTTCAACAATTTTAGTTATTGGTGGTGGCCAAAGTATTGGTGCAGGTATCGCACTTGCTATTCCTTTAGCTGCAGCTGGTCAAGTATTAACAATCTTAGTTCGTACTATCACAGTTGGTTTCCAACATGCGGCCGATAAAGCTGCTGACCGTGGTGATTTAAATGCGATTTCAAGACTTCATTTAACCGCTCTTATTTTACAAGCAATGCGTATTGCTATTCCAGCTGTTATCGTTGCCTACTCAGTGGGTACTGATACAATTAAAAACTTATTAGACTCAATTCCTGATGTCGTAACAGGTGGTCTTGCTGTTGCTGGTGGGATGATCGTTGTTGTTGGTTATGCAATGGTTATTAACATGATGCAAGCTGGCTACTTAATGCCATTCTTCTTCTTTGGATTCGTTGTCGCGGCATTTACAGACTTCAACTTAATTGCTCTTGGTGTTATTGGTGCCTTTTTAGCAATTATCTTCATTCAATTACACCCTAAATACCATGATAATGGTAATGGTGGTGGCGGAAACGCTGTTGCTGCAGGTGGACCAAGCGATCTCGACGATGAATTAGATTAAGGAGGAGGAGAAATCATGGCTGAAGAACATGTATTAGAAAAAAAATTAACTAAAAAAGATATTAATGCTGTCTTTTTACGCAGTAACGTTTTTCAAGGTTCTTGGAACTTTGAACGTATGCAAGCCTTAGGTTACGCTTATTCAATGGTACCAGCGATTAAACGCTTATACCCTGAAGGCTCACCTGAACGAGTAGCTGCGATTAAACGTCACTTAGAATTCTTTAATACCCATCCCTATGTTGGTGCTCCAATCTTAGGCGTAACACTTGCGATGGAAGAACAACGTGCAAACGGTGCGCCAATCGACGATGGTGCCATCAACGGTATCAAAGTTGGTTTGATGGGACCACTTGCTGGTGTTGGTGATCCGATTTTCTGGGGGACGTTACGTCCGGTTGCAGGTGCACTTGGTGCTTCGCTTGCAATGAACGGTAGTATTTTAGGACCGATTGTTTTCTTCGTCTTCTTTAACGCTGTTCGTTTATTCATCCGTTACTGGGGTGTTTCGTACGGTTACAAAAAAGGGTCTTCTGTTGTAGGTGACATGAGTGGTGGTCTCTTACAAAAACTAACAGAAGGCGCTTCAATTCTTGGTCTGTTCATCATGGGGGCACTTGTTAACAAGTGGACCACCGTCAACATGCCGTTCGTCCTTTCACGTGTTACAGGTGATGATGGTAAGGTTGTTGAAACAACTGTTCAATCAATTCTCGATCAGTTAATGCCTGGTTTAGTACCATTACTCTTAACATTTGCATGTATGTGGTTATTGAAACGTAAAGTTAACCCGTTATGGTTAATCTTCGGTTTCTTCGTAATCGGTATTCTTGGTTACTGGGTTGGCTTCTTAGCTTAATCCTCGACAGGTAAGGCGCAGGTAGCACGTCTACCCGCCTTACCTGTTTTTTATTTTCTGGTATACTTAACGAGAGTCTTAACAACTTAGAAGGAGGTATGATGTATGTCTTGGACAACTGGTTTTTTAGGCGCCTACGTCAGTTTGATTTTGCTTTACTTGGTGTATGATTACATTATTATTGATCGTTTGAAAGGTAAAACATTGTTAGCCTTACGCTTACGTAAACGCAACATTATGGATACGTTGATTTTTGCAGCACTTTTCGCATTTATTGCGATTATCAATCTTTTTAGAGGCGGTGACATCATCGTAACCTACCTACTCATCGCCCTCGTTGCCCTTTATTTAATTCTTTCATATGTGCGCCAACCTCAGGTGCGTTTCAAACAAGATGGCTTCTTTTATGGCAACTTCTTTGTGCGCTATGACGCTATCGAACAGATGAATCTAGCAGAAGACGGCATCTTGGCGATTATCGCTAATAAACGCCGCCACTTACTCTATGCTCGTAACATCGATGAACTGGAGCAGATGCTACCGTATTTCACTAGAGAATAAGCAACAAAAGCGACATCAGCTCATCAAACTTCGAAGCTATACGAAAGCCCCTTAAACGACCAAGTTTAAGGGGCTTTAATTATAGTTAAGCATAGCGCTTTTTACTTTCTCACACTATTGTACAATGTTACACTCGTTTTGAAAGCTATTCTGATCCCTCTCAAAGGAGTGTTTCGATGCATATTAAACTCGCACGCATTGATGATCGTCTCATACACGGCCAAGTCGCCACCTCATGGTCCAAAGCAAGTGGAATCACCCGTATTATCGTCGCTAACGATGCGGTTGCCGCTGACCCTGTTCGTAGTACAATGCTCAAACAAGTCGCACCACCAGGCATCAGTGCCCATGTTGTGTCGCTTGAAAAAGCCCTACGGGTTTATCGTAACCCCAAATATGCCGCTGATGCAGTGATGTTCTTATTTACCAACCCAACGGATGTCCTCAGCCTCATTGAACAAGGACTCCCCCTCACGACTATTAATATAGGCGGGATGTCTTACACGCAAGGTAAACAAATGATCAACAACTTTTTAGCTGTTGATGAAATCGATATTAACGCCTTCAAATCCTTGGCAGCACGAGCAATTGAACTCGAAGTCCGTGTCATCACTAGTGATGCAAAACTTGACTTAATGAGTCTGTTGCAACAAAAGAACATTATCTAACCTAAAATTTGATAGCAGAGACAGCGACTTCGCTTATAGTTGTCGCTGTTTTGTCGTATGAAATGACTAAGCGACAATGAATGCTGCTTGCCCGACCTTGATGCCAATAATACAACAACTGACTCGAATGTTTAATTTCCTCTGCCATTCGCATTGTATTAACGGGACCGAGTAATTTTGTTTCAAACCCACAACCTGTCAGTTTATCGTTTAATTCTTTAAGCGAGTATGTTGCATTTAAATTGACAGCGCTCGTAACAGCCTTTTTCAACAAAGCTTTATTAGGTATCTCCATTATTTCCCTCCTAGAACTACAAATTAATCGTGTCTTGTAAACATAAGATAACGCTACATACCGTTACTATCTTGTAATAATAACACAAAAAAGCCACCACTTCATTGAGGGAAGTGGTGGCTTCGTTGACTACTTAAACGATACCTTGTGAAATCATTGCATCGGCCACTTTTTTAAAGCCCGCAATGTTCGCACCAGTTACAAAGTCGTCTTCTTTGCCATATTGTTTTGCTGTATCACTAATGTTTTTGTAGATGTCTTGCATAATTTCTTTCAGTTTCGCATCGACTTCTTCAAACGTCCACGATAAACGTTGACTGTTTTGCGACATTTCAAGGGCAGATGTTGCCACACCACCCGCATTGGCTGCCTTAGCTGGCGCAAAGAGCACACCTTGTGCTTGCAAGTAAGCCACACCATCTAGCGTTGTTGGCATATTTGCTCCTTCAGCGACTGCTTTAACACCGTTAGCAACTAATTTTTTTGCTAATTCTAAATCAATTTCATTTTGTGTTGCTGAAGGTAAAGCTACCGTATACTCGATATCAATCTCCCAAACGGATCCTTCTTTATAAACGGCGTTCGGTCGAGCTGCGGCATATTCCGTTAAGCGAGCACGTTTCACTTCTTTCACTTCTTGTAACAAAGCTACATCAATACCCTCTGCATCGTAAATATAGCCTGTTGAGTCTGAACATGCGACAACTTTCGCGCCTAGTTGTTGTGCTTTTTGAATTGCATAAATCGCAACATTACCCGAACCAGACACAACCACTGTTGTATCTTTAAACGTTAATCCCTTCGCTTTTAACATCTCATCAGTTAAGTAGACTAACCCATATCCCGTTGCTTCCGTACGTGCTAAGCTCCCACCATAGGTTAAACCCTTGCCTGTTAAGACACCTGCATCATTTGAATGTTTTAAGCGCTTGTATTGGCCAAATAAAAAGCCAATTTCGCGACCACCCACGTTGATATCACCAGCTGGCACATCAGTATTTTCACCAATGTGACGGTATAATTCAGTCATGAAACTTTGGCAAAAACGCATCACTTCCATGTCTGATTTACCTTTAGGATCAAAGTTTGATCCACCTTTACCACCACCAATTGGTAGCCCTGTTAACGAGTTTTTAAACACTTGTTCAAACCCTAAAAATTTAACCACACTCGCTGTTACTGTTGGATGGAAACGTAACCCACCTTTATACGGCCCGATTGCACTATTAAAATGAACGCGGAAACCACGGTTCACTTGAACGTTACCTGCATCATCTACCCATGGCACACGAAATTGCACAAGTTGTTCGGGTTCTAAAATACGCTCAAGAATGTTTAGTTGCTTGTAAGCCTCATTTTCTTCAACTGCCGGATAAACGGTATCAAGAAATTCTTTCACAGCTTGTAAAAATTCAGGCTCATTCGCGTTTAATTTCGCCACACGATCATAAATTGCTTGCGTATCTAAAGTAGTATTTGTTTTCCCCATCAACAACACATCCTTATCTGTATAATAGATTAACTTTAACACATCTCGTTATTATCTGACAATTCCGATTATTAATCAAACCTATCTCCGTTTGAGATAGGTTTGATTTTTTTGAGTAATCACTTCTTTTTAAAGACGACACCTTGATAAAGTTTGGTCGTAATCACAAAGTAAACACCATAAATCGCAATAAAAATAACAAATGGTAGCCAAATTTTAAAGTAAACATCCACCATCAAGAAGTAAGCAAACATTTTCATTCCCACTAATACATGCACTGTGGCCAACAAGGCCGGAAAAACAAACAGCGTCCCTAACTCTTTCGTCATCGATTGTTTCAACAACGCTTGTTTTACACCAATTTTATTCAGCATATCATAGCGACGAATATCAGCAGAGGCTCCCACTAGAATTTTAAACATCAGGCAACTTGCCATCATCGCTAAGAAAGCAAATCCTAAAAATAAGCCCATAAAGATAATCCCGTTAAACATCGCACTCATTAATTGATAAGAGCTATATTTACTCGTAAGTTCCACCGTCGGATTTTTTGCTGTCTCGCTTTTATCTAACGCTGCTAATTGCGGTTTAGCCTCGTCAAAATCAGTTACCACTGTCGCTATCACTGTACTTTCTTTGAGCGTCAACTTATTAAAGTCTGCTTCAGTCACTATGATTTTTTTGGTGTCATATGTTTGAGGCAACAATTGGTTCAACGCATTATCCCATTGGTCCATATCACTCACATCGCCAATTGCTTTGTTTTTCACAAGCGCTTGTGTCGGTGTTTTTTCGACCGTGTCATTCGCCTCATAACTTAAGTACTGAGGCATTTGTTGTTGCAACTCTTCTGCCACTAAGTAAATTGTCTTGTCTTTTTCTTTTAAGCGATAAGTAGCCTTACTTTTAGAAGCTAATTTGTTAATAATCGTTGTTTGTTCTGCTGTCGGGTTCTTAACAACCGAATCATAAACAGCAAAGGTTTCCGTGGTTTCCTTAATGTTATTATTAAAAACAAGCGCTACAGCAATCGAACCAACTGCTAATGAAATAAGCATTGTTACAAGTGCTAACACCTTCGTTAAATCACTCGCACGAAAGCGTAATTGCGCCAAGGTAAATCGATTGATTTGATGATCATTAAAACGTGGTGTTTTTTGCAACCCACGAATAAATAACGGTAATAACACACGAAAAAAGAAATACGTTCCAATTGAAATTGTAATCAAGGCACCGAACATGCCGATGAATTGAAATTTTCGGATATTAATCATGAAATAATAGCCCACACCAAGCAACAATACTGCGATAACAGCTTCAATCACTACTTTTGTTCGAGTGATAATAACCCGTTCAGATGACTCTGTGCCATTTAACAACTGTAGTACACTTAAACGTGTCAGTTTCAAACCATTTATTGCCCCGGCAATAATGAATAGAAGAGCAAAGAAAACCAACGTCATCATCAATGACTTGGGATAAACAGCCTCAAAACCACCTGCAGGTAAGGCTAATTTATGCAACAGCAAGGTTGCTACACCCTTTGCTAGTCCGATACCAACACTAATACCAAGTACTAACGTAATACAAGCAATCGCGACTGTTTCGATAAACATCAACTGCGAAATTTTATTCTTTTTTGCACCAAGCATCATATACATACCGTACTCTTTTTGACGTAAAGTCAAAAGAAAGGCATTCGCATACAGAATATAAACAATCGTAATGCCCGCTAATAAAAACGTCCCTGCGTGAAACACAATCCCCATAAAACTCAATGATGTATTACCAATGAGAAACGCTTTATTTAAGGCAATCGTTTCAAACATATAGAAAATCGCAATCGACATAATCAAGCCCATGAAGAGGACGATGTATTCTTTGCGTTTATTTTTCATTCCTGATAATGATAATTTAAGTAACATAAGGTCCTCCTCTTAAACTTCGCTATATTCTTCTAATACGGCTAAGATTTCTTTGTAAAAATCATGACGTGTACCTTGACGATGAATTTCTTTAAAGAGCATACCATCTTTAATAAATAAAATGCGTTTACAATAACTCGCACTGAAAGCATCATGTGTCACTAGTAAAATTGTCACTAACTGTTCCTCATTTAACGCCTTCATCGATTCCAATAAACTTTTAGCATTTTTCGAATCGAGGGCACCGGTCGGCTCATCACCTAACAAAAGTGAGGGTTGATGCACTAACGCTCGAGCTGCAGCCGCACGTTGTTGCTGGCCACCAGATACTTCGTTAGGGTAATTATTTAGAATCCGAGTAATATCTAAGGTTTCTGCAATCTTTTCAACCATGGTGCGAATATTAACTGACGATTCATTTTGTAAAGAAAGCGGTAATGCAATGTTTTCATAAATCGATAAATTATCTAGCAAGTTGAAATTTTGAAAGATAAACCCTAATTTCTTCGCTCTAAACTCGGCTAATTCATTGGTGTTTAGATGTGTTATGTCTTGCCCTGTAATACTAACTTCACCCTTTGTGGCTGTATCTAAGGTGGCCAAGATGTTAAGCAAGGTGGTTTTGCCTGATCCCGACGGTCCCATAATACCAACAAAGTCTCCTTTATCAACATTAAATGAGATATCCTTGAGCGCCATATGCTCATTTTCTTTTTTCTTACCATATATTTTTTGCAAATGATTAATTGTTACGATTTGATTTGTCATTAGTTGTCCTCCTCTTAATTAAGCTCTAGTCATACTATAACAAGTTCTATCGATAAATACGTGTGATTGTGATGACAAATGTCATTCAAAAGCTTACATTTATGTCACATTCCTCACTTCTGCCTATTGTATCGCTCTAACAAACTTGTTATACTAAATGACTAAACGAAAAGACTAATTGCAAGGAGGTCTAACACAATGCTTATCACCTTAGCGTCTGGTTTTGTTGCTTTTTTAATCGGTGCACTCTGGTATTCCGTATTTTTTAAAGAACAGTGGTTACGAGCTATGAAGGTCACTGCAACTGAGATTGAAAGTAATGGCTCCAGTTACCGGCCCTTTATTACCACGCTCATAATTGAATTACTTGTCGCTCTCATTGTGAGCACACTACTCCTACATAGCCAACTAACACTACCTTTAACTGGATTATTATTAGCCGCTCTGGTGGCGTTATCCGCCGTTAAAACGTATCTATTCGAACAAAAGTCACTAACCTTAATTGGGATAAATGAAGGTTATAAAATCAGCTGCATTTTAATCGTGACCATCAGCACTATTTTATTTAATTAGAAAAGGAGATGTTCGCCATCGAAAAATTTTGCCAAAGTTGCGGCCTACCGTTAACTGCTAATCATTTACGTGGAACAGAAGTCACAGGTGAACCCACAGTCAGTTATTGCCATTTATGCTATCAAAACGGTGCCTTTACCGAGCCTAATATCAGCTACACTGAAATGCTTACCCGTGGTCAACAAGGACTCACAGCAAGCTCTCATGGCGCTATCAAAAAATGGTTATTAATTAAACTTTATCCCTTACAATTAAAAGGGCTCAGTCGCTGGAAAAAACAATAACCGGACAAGACCTCCTTTTTTTCGCTATAATAAAGAGACACTACTTTTTTGGAGGATACAATGAAAAAAATAATTGCACCTACGCAAACCTATCACCACGTTATTGCTGACCAAATCATTGACTCAGATACGTTAACACCCTTTTCACATTATCTGAACTGTGAGATTGAGTGCTCGGCTGCTTTTGAAGGCTGTGAAGAAATCCGCTTTGAAAATTGTCGTTTTTTGACAACAACAATGACTAAATGCGAGTTTCTTGATGTTCATTTTTTAAATTGCAATTTGGCAAATACTGATTTTGAAGAAGCTGTCTTTTTTCGCGTCCTCTTTGAAGGCTGCAAACTACTTGGCACCAATTTCATCAATACGTATTTCAAAGATGTCCGTTGGCTCAACGCCAGTCTTTCGTATGCGAATTTTTCAGAAGCGAAATTCGTTAAATCCCAATTCGAAAGTTGTGATATGACTGAAAGTTTCTTTCAAGACACAACCTTTGAAACGGTTTTTTTCATGAATAATCGCTTAACAGGTGCTGATTTTTCTCAAACGGTAATGAAAGACATTGACCTATCAAACTGTGAATTTTATCATATCGTCGTTAGTCCTGAATTGATCCGTGGCTTAAAAATCGCTCCCGTACAAGCTTCAGCTATCGTGCATCATTTCGGTGTCATTTTAACAGAGTAATAACAAAAAAGACGGGTTCTATAATTTATGGTGTTGGTGAATTTTCACTGATGCCTATTTTTCCGCAAAAAAATAGCAACATTTTCAAAATCCCTATAATATTAAGTCACCACAACAAATTTATAAGGGGGATTCGACAATGTCAGCTATCACTTGTAATAATATCGCGAATTCCTCTGGAATTACAGATGAAACTATTTCTTTTCCAAAAACATGGTGTTTAACTCAGTTAATTAAAGGTGTTTTAAGCACTTGTTATTTTGGTACACGCTCTTACACACACTCACGGTGTGCGAATTGCGGCTTTAATAATAAAACAGTTAAACTCATTAAACACGGAACTAAACTATCACGTATCACACTCCCTAAAACAAATAACCTTCCAACCTATCTCTTTTTAAAGAAGCAACGCTTCTTATGTAAAGGATGTAAAACAACCTTTATCGCTTCAACTTCGATGGTAAAACGAAATTGTTTTATCACCAAATGCATCATTCAAACACTAGCTGCCGAAGGGCAGTTTATTACTTCTGAAAAAGATATCGCTTTTAGACAGAGTGTTTCAACAACTACTGTTAATCGTGCTTTACACCAATGGTCTCCTCAATTCAAACCGAACTATCAAAGGCTTCCACTACATCTTTCAATGGATGAATTCAAATCGGTAAAGAGTGCTGATAGTCAGATGAGTTTTATTTGCACTGATGCGAAAAAATATGAAATCATTGATATCCTCCCATCTAGAAGATTGCATCATCGATCGTTTTCATTTGTCCCAATTAGTAACACGCTCCCTTAATCAAACACGCATTAAACTCATGAACCGTTATGATACTTCAAACTCAGAAGATAAAAAGATTTATCGTAAACTCAAAGCGTATTGGAAATTACTTCTCAAAAACAAAACAGACTTAAGCGATTTTGATTATCGCTATCATCGTTTATTTAACGGACAAAAAAGTTCGAGAGGAATCATCGATTACTTTATGACACTGGATGTTGAATTCAAAGAAACGTACGAACTAGCACAGCAATTACTGATTGCGCTACAACACAAAAATCCCCCTGCTTACCAATCACTGATTCAGACTAAAAAACCTTTCGTTTCTTCACAACTGAAACGCAGTTTAAAAACATTAAACAAGCATTTACTTGCAATCGAAAATAGCTTTAAATACAAGGATTCCAACGGGCATTTAGGAGGGATCAATAACAAAATAAAAGTGATTAAACGGATTTCGTTTGGTTACCGTAACTTTTCAAATTTCAGAAACAGGATTCTACTCGGATTCAATCATAAACGCATCGCTCCCAACTCGTAATTAATTGACTCTTGTACTGTCTTTTAATACGCGAGGAGCCTCAATAATAAACGTGCAGCGTCATGACGTTTGTGAAGGCGACTCTAGCGGGAAAAGTGGCAGCTGAATACCCCCCAGCGGAGCGCGGAGGATGAAGCGTCACCCGCAGAAAGCGTCCTTCACATTAGGAATGACTACAAAAAAAGCAGCTACCAAAAAAGTAGCTGCAAAAATGACTTGTTTTACTAACTTTTGAATAACAACACTATTTGACATAGAGCCAAAAGACGTTGCTCTTTAGCAACGTCTTTTTTGTCTGAAGATAAACGCTGTTCTAGGTCGTTATGCCTTGTTTGCTCTGCATCCCTACTATCACAACGTTTCTATTTTCACCGTTAATGTTGGCGTAAACCAAATGATTCCCACGGTTGTAAACGCTCCAACAAGTATCGTTCATCCGCAATGATTTTACCAACGATGTTGGTGCTGCCAGCATTTGCCATCGTTTGCAAAGCAACATTCAGTTCTCCTTTATAACGAGCGTCAAGGTTATTATCAATCGTTACATCGCCTTTTGTGATTTCACCCGTGTGATGTGGCTCAAAAGACTCTGCTTTATATTTCACCCGCGATTGCGTACTTCGCACCATATAGGCAGACACATCGCCACGGTTAAAATGCGGTTCATTGAACATGATTGTATTTTCAATTGCATTATTAGCGCTCTCTGCTACAACATCGAATTCTAATTTATAGCGATTCAGTTCTCCTAACGCCTTCAGTTCAGCTTCTGAGGCATACATATTCCCGATAATTAAATCGTCAATCAAACCTGTGTGCCATAAGTCTTTCGCCTGTACTACAATCGATTTGCCACGGTGTTCCTCGAGCGTTGGCAACCCTTTACCTGCCGCGTCCCACGGACCAAAGGCTGCATCCTGTGATGAAATCATCGCCGCCGTATGAATACCGTTGTCTTTAAACATTTTCGAAGTTGCGATAAAATGTTCACGTGATAACCCCGTATACAGACGTGGATAGAAGTTATGGCAGCCGATAATATTCTCGCGGTTTGCTTGATACGATAAAATTGTTTCAAGGTATTTGGTTCCGTTGCTAATGTTTAATTCAATTTTCAAATCGGCTGGATCAAGTGACATAAAGGCTTCTTCATGGCCACTGAATCCCATATCTAAACGAATGCCTGCTAAATGGTATTCTGCTTTCAATTTAGCGATTCCAGTATAGTCTATACCAAGATCTTTAAAGACATCTGGCGCAACATCGGCAATAACATCAATGCCTAAATCCGACGCGAATTTATTAACATCCTTCATTTTTTGACGTTCACTCTCACTATCTAATGAAATTAAACACGTGAAAATTCGACTGAAACCATATTTATGTGCTAAGGCGATATAAGCTGTTAATTCTGCTGTTTCACCATGTTGGGGATAAACTGAAAATCCTAATTGTCTCATTATAATGACCTCACTTTGTTTTTTTAGAATAAAAGCCATATACGAAGATCGCATATGGCTTTGTGATTGTTATTTGTTCTCTGCGTCTTCAACACGTGATGACATTGCCACGAATGGAATGTAAATCAAGGTTGCGACTAAGATGATGATGACACTTAAGACTGCACCTGTCCAAGACTGCGTTGTTAAGAACCCATTAATAATTGGCGGTGTTACCCAAGGTGTTGCAATCGTTGCTGCTGGTACAAAGCTTAATTTCGTTGCGAAATAAGCGATTGTTACAGATACCATTGGTGTAATAATAAACGGAATGAATAAAACAGGGTTTAAGATGATTGGTAAACCGAACATCAGTGGCTCATTAATGTTGAATAAGCCTGGTGCTGTTGCGATACCACCGACTGTTTTATACTGTTTATTACGTCGTCCTACGATAAAGATAGCAATGATTAAAGCGATTGTTGTTCCTGAACCACCCATGTTAACAAAGGCATCTAAGAACGGTTTGTTAATAATATACGGTGCTGCATGACCAGCTTCAAGCGCAGCTGCATTTTCGGCAATCGCTGGTAAGTTGATTGTTTGTAAAAATGGATCGATGATGTTTGCCCCATGAATACCGAATGTCCATAAGAACACAGGTACAAATGCTAAAATTAAACCGGCAACCCATGTGTTTGTAAGACCCATAAATGGTTGTTGAATTGAGTTGTAGAATGATGTAACAACATCAGGCATGTTGAATGATGTTGAGATGATTGTCCGAACAAGTGCAAAAGCACCAATTGTAATAATTGCTGGTAAAAGCGCAGCGAATGATTTAGCTACTGCTGGTGGTACACTATCAGGCATCTTAATCATTAATTTTTTGCTGCCAGATAAACGTGAAAATAATTCAGATGATAAAAGAGCAATAATCAAAGAGATAAAGATACCGGCGGTTCCGGTGGTCATACCCGTTAAGCCACCTTCACCAAAAGTACCGAAGGTCAGGTACGCAGATAAACTAATCACACCTGCTGATAAACCATCTTTGCCATATCCTTTGGCTAAGTGATAGGCAACAGTAAAGGCAATTAAGAGCGACATAATTCCGAAGGTAGCGTTCCACATATTGCCGCCCCACTGTGTCCAAATATCATGCGGCCAAATTTTATCCATTAATTTTTGGTAAGCATTAATCGGTAAGTTGTTAATTAAAACAGCGAACGAGCCTAAGATCGTTAATGGCATCAATGTTACAAAACCATCACGAACGGCGATTAAATGACGTTGTGTCCCAATTTTAGCTGCGATTGGCACAAACTTTTCTTCTAAAAACTTAAACATTTTCCCACTTCCTTTTCTGAGTGTATCTATGTAGGAGCTGCTTTACGCAACTCTCGGACTGAAGTAAAACGCTGTTTAATTCAGCCTAATGGTTTCTTATCGTTTTATTATTTTTTCGAAAAAGTTTCATACATCTCAATCATTTCAACAGCGAGGTCTTTCACCGTAATCGCGTTCATCAAATGATCTTGTGAGTGAATCAACAGTAACGATACTTCCACTTTTTCACCCTTAGCTTCTTGTGTTAATAAACCTGTTTGTGAGTGATGTGCTTCCACGAGGTTTTTGTTCGCCAATTCGATTTTCTCACGTGCTTCATCGAATTTGCCTTCTTTAGCGAGTTGAATCGCTTCCATACAGTCACTCTTAACATTACCACTGTTCATAATTAACCCCATAATTGCTTGTAATAATTCTTCGTTCATCTGCTTATCGCTCCCTAGAAATGTATTTTATGCAATCTCTTATTCAGCCATCAATTCGACGGCACGATTTAAAACGTTGGCACCGTTCATCATGCCGTAATCTGCCATATTGATAACTTCGACAGGAATGTTTTTTCCAGCAAGTTTACCTTCCATTTGCCCTTTAAGGTAGCGTACTTGTGGACCTAATAATAAAACATCGATGTTTTTAGTTTCTAAGACTTGATCAACTTCACTCGCTGAAATAGCAAAGATATCTGATTCTAAGCCTTGCTCTTTTGAAGCCGCTTCCATTTTTGTAACTAATAAGCTTGTACTCATACCTGCTGAACATACTAACATGATTGTTTTCATATTTTCCTGCCTCCTATGGCTCGTTTTTATCTCTAAAGTTAGAATAACACACAATGGTCTATACCACAATAGCGAAAACGATTACATTCCTTTTAAATCGGTATTTGTATTCGTTTTCACGAATTGGTATAGTTGTCAATACAGCGCTTTCATTGCTTTATGATACCATTGGAACATTTTGAAAGCAATGGCTTTTGCGTTAACTTATCTGACATTTCACGCTATTTAATTAAAAATGTTCGTAAAATAACGCATCAATTGCGGGTAACGCACTTTGCCACGCTATACGTTCTGTTTCCGCTAGTGGTGATAAGACAAATCGCCCTATTTTCGATAGCGAAACATGCCCTAACATCAAAGCTGAAAAGGTCGTTATATTCAAATGTAAACAGCGATTACCAACTTCTGATTCCGTAATGACAGTAACCTGGCCATCAACTTCAATCCGATACACACCCTCATTCCAAGGTGCAAACTTGTCTGCTATTTTCAAACAGAGTGGCGTTGGTGGCTGCCAGTTATACTGTTCTAAAAACGGCACAACATCGACCACACGCACCATCTCATGCTGAACCAACTCTTTTTTAAATTGTGGGTTATTAAAATCAGCACCAATGCCGTCACTGACAATCGCTGAGCCTTTAATCTCGGTTACACTCGCACTATGCGAGCTAATAAAACGCCATAATGCGTGTTCACTTTGTGGTGATGAACCATAAAAATCAAGCACCTTAAAAGTTAATCCATCTAACAGATAGCGTACGTAAGCAGTTACAACACCGCTTTCATACACAACACCGAAGAAACTACCGCCTTCTCGACGTGCTAACCGTTGCCACCATGCACCATCGCGTTGCATCATCCCGGTCCGTTTCAATGCTTCAGCATTATGATAAGCCTTGACATCAGCAAAAACAGACTCATTGCAATCAGCAAAACTAAAGCGTTTCACATCATCTGCCTGTTTACCAAAAGCGGGAAATAGTGCTTGCGGAATCGTGTAATCAACGCGATCGACAAACAACTCCCACCCAAAATAACGGTAAAACGAAACAGAATACGGGGCTAATACCGAAACAGTTTCACCGTTCAACCGCATTTTACGCAGCAATTCTTGCATCAGTTGCTTCATAATGCCACGATTCCGGTATTCAGGATAGGTTGAGACAAAACCTACCCCACCCATTTTATAAGAGACTTGATTAATCGTCATATTTAAGGGCAATGACATGATTAAACCAGCCAAAACATCTTCTTCATAGGCACCTAACGTAATACTGTTAGCGAGCCAATAACTAAAGTCGTCTCGACGTTCACCGTGATAGGGTGTGAAACAATAATCACGCAGTGCATGTGCCTTTTCAAAATCCGTTGCTGGAATAATCTTAATCATTTCATCGCCTCCTTAAGCGTCAAACCCATTGTTTGTTGCTACTTCTTTATACCAGTGACCACTTTTCTTAATCGTGCGTTTGCCATCATTCGCTAAATCAAGCGACACAAAACCATAACGGTTTTTATAAGCGTTTAACCATGACCAGTTATCAATGAACGTCCACATGTGGTAACCTTTTACATTTGACCCTTCTTGAATGGCTTGATGCACAAATTTCAAGTGATCCGTTACAAATTCAATGCGGTAGTCATCGTTTATTTGGCCATTTTCATCAATGAAACGTTCTTCATTTTCAACACCCATACCATTTTCAGAAATGTAACATGGAATATTACCATAATTTTCACGAATATTCGTTAAACAATCGTAAATTCCTTTTTCATAAATTTCCCAACCGCGATACGGGTTCATTTTTTTACCGGGCATATCGTATGTTTCGAAGAAATCTTCTGGCATTGGCACCGTGTAGTTGTGCGCTGTTTCACGCGCTTTAATACGACGTGGCTGATAATAGTTAATTCCTAGCAAGTCAACGGTGTTGTTTTTAATCAGCTCTAAGTCAGCTGCTTCATAAGTTGGCAACATATCAATTGCCTTTAAGTCGGCAACTAGATCAGCTGGGTATTCACCCTTCACTGATGGATCTAAGAACGATCGGTTAAAGAACGCATCTGCAAACTGTGCTGCTTTCACATCAGCCGCGTTGTTTTCATCACGTGGGTAACTTGGTGTTAAGTTTAAGACAATACCAATCGTGCCATCTTGCTTCATTTCACGGTAGGCTGCAATTGCACGAGCGCTTGAAAGCATTTCATGAAAGGCTACTTGAACAGCATCTTTTAAGTTAACGATGGCTGGATAGTGGAATTCATACAGGTAACCACCTTCAACAGGCACAATCGGTTCGTTATGTGTAAACCATTTTTTTACACGATCACCAAACAACTCGAAACAAGTACGTGCGTATTCTTCATAAGCATCAACAGTTGCACGATTGGTCCAACCACCCTCTGCTTGCAGAACAGCAGGCATATCAAAATGATACATATTAATAAACGGCTCAATGTCGTTCGCAATTAATTCGTCAATCAACTCATTATAAAAAGCGACGGCAGCTGGATTAACAGCTCCTCGACCTTCTGGAATTAAACGGCTCCACTGAATCGATGTACGGTAAGAGTTATGACCTGTTGCCTTTAATAATGCCACATCTTCTTTAATACGAATGTACGCCTGTGATGTTTTTTCAGGACCGACTTGATTGAAAAATAGCTCCGGCTGTTTTTTGTACCATAAATCCCAAATGCTATCGCCTTTGCCGTCACCTTCATAACGTCCTTCTGATTGTGGGCCACTTGCTGCCGAACCCCAGTAAAAATCTTGTGGAAATTGATATTTTGTCATAATAATTCCTCCTCTATCGATTGTGAGCATTCTCATATTTCGTCTCTGTAAGCGTTATCTAAACTCATCATACATCATTTCGCTCAGAAACACAGTTAAAAGTTGTCTAGTCCAATTATTTGAGTCTTTCATCCTATTCGGAAGCGACTAACAGCTCGATATCCGAGACTTTCGTCTGACATTTCTGTTCGTCTAAAGGTCTCTATTTGATTTTGAAAACGTTTAACTTTTATTATAATACACCATAATTTATCAAATTGCACGAAAAAGTATAGTCTTTTTAATAAAAGGCTATACTTTTTCGAGCTATTTTTTGAGGCCGTAAAAATAGATGAGTGACACAAAGACGGCACCACCGACCACATTGCCACAATAAACCGGAATGACGTTATTAATGAAGGCTAACCATGATGAGCCACCTTCAAAAATCGCCGCCGGAATAACGAACATATTGGCGACACTATGTTGAAAGCCAATCGCGACAAAGGTCATCACCGGGAACCAAATCGCTAATATTTTACCCGCAGCATCCTTTGCCCCGTATGCTAACCATACCGCGAGACCAACAAACCAATTACAACCGATGCCGGATATAAACGCCTGTAACGCAGTGGCAGAAGTTTTTGCCTCAGCAACGGCTAACGTTTTATGTAAGTACTCAGCACTGCTCGTGAGACCAACAAGATGACCAAAACAATACGCTACAAACATCGCACCGATAAAATTGGCAATCGTGATTACCAACCAATTATGCAGCAACTGTTTCAGCGAGATTTTACGGGCGAATAAGGCCGCACTCACGGCCATCATATTGCCGGTAATTAACTCACCACCAGCTAAAACAATCACGATTAAGCCAATCGGAAACACCGCAGCACCAATCAAATTAGCTAAGCTACCTAACTCAGTCACTGATGCGATGACGCGGATATAGGCGAGATAACCGAGGGAAATCATCGCTCCTCCAACAAAACCAAGAATCATTTTCTGGAGAAAACCCATCGCAATCTTATCTTCTCCTTTTGTGATTGTTACTGCTAATATTTCTGCCTGTGTCATCAAACCAAACCACTCCCTTGCCATTAATGATAGCGTTTTTATTAGTATACCGTTTTATTGTATTACTGTGATAATTTCACGTAAAATGACACCTCTATTTGCTAGAAGTGTCATTCCTTTGTCATATATTTAAGGTAAAACATTGCCTGCTGCTTTGTAAAGAAGGTACCATTCTTCATGTGTCAGCTGAATATCGCTCGCCTCAATCATCTCACTAATACGTGTCGGATTCATACTACCTAATAACACTTGCATCTTAGCTGGATGACGTAAAATCCATGCAATCGCAATGGCCGCTGCAGTTGTTTCATATTTTTTTGCCACTACTTCGAGCGCAGCATTTAATTCAGGGAAATCTTCGTGTCCAATAAACACACCTTCAAAGTAACCGTATTGTAACGGTGACCACGCTTGAATTGTCATATTTTCTAAACGACTGTATTCGATTAAACCTGCTGTCGGTTGTGCTTGTGGCGATAAGTTATTTACATTAAAGCCTTCATCAAGCATACCGGTATGTTTAAGACCAAATTGAAGTTGATTAACAAGCAACGGCTGTTTAACAACCGATTTAAGCAACTCGATTTGAAGTGGGTTTTGATTACTCACACCAAACGAACGTACTTTACCTTGTTTTTCTAACTCATCGAAAGCCGCAGCAATTTCGGTCGGATCCATTAAAGCATCAGGACGATGCAACACAAGCACATCCAAGTAATCTGTGTCGAGTCGTTTTAAAATACCATCGACCGACGATATGATATGCGGTTTTGAAAAGTTAAATCCCGTTGGTGTAATGCCACATTTAGATTGCAGCATAATGTTTTCACGTGAAACACCGAGGTCTTTAAAAGCTTCTGCAAAGACTGTTTCAGACGTGCCCCCACCATAAATATCAGCATGGTCAAAGAAATTGATACCACCTGTAATTGCCGTTTCTAATACTTTGACTGCTTCTTTGTTTGTTAAACTACTCATTCGCATACAGCCTAACGCAATATCTGACGCTGTTAACGTTGATTTACCAAGTGTGATTTGTTTCATCTTCATCCCCCTCAATCGATTGTTTACTTATTTAGTGTACGCTAAAATAAAACAGCAAGATAGTGAAAACGCTTTATTTTATAAAAAAAAGAAGCGTCACTTGCGCTTTTAGACACAAGTTAACACTTCTGTTACTGCCTTACACTTCCGGTTGATAAAAACCTAAGACAATATCAGCAACCGTCTTAGCTGATACTAAAATAGACGCCTCATCAATATCAAATCGTGGGTTATGATTGTAAATTAACTCGGTTTGACCCGCAGGTTGTGCCCCAATATAAAGAAAGACACCTGGAATTTTTTCAGTGTAAAAAGCAAAATCTTCTGATCCCGATACAACTGGCACTTCAGCTAAGGCTGTGATATAATCTGCCTTTCCTTTTTCGAGATAGCCTACAACTTCATCCATTACAACCGGGTCGTTATAGAGCACTGGATAATCGTCTTTGTAATCGAGTTCACAACTGACATGAAAACTCAATTCCAAGCCTTTGACGAGCGCTTTAATTTCTGCTTGAATACGGTCGCGTACTTCGGGTTTGATGAAACGTACATCACCTTCCAACGTCACACTATCTTTAATAATGTTGAACGTTCCTTCACCCGCAAATGAGCCAATTGTTACGACACCAAGTTCAATTGGATTAACACAACGACTAATCACTGTTTGAATCTGTGTCACAAAGTACGAACCAGCCACAATTGAATCATGACTTAAATGTGGTGAGGAACCATGGCCACCTTTACCCCTTATCTTTAAGTTGAAATAATTGCGCCCAGCCATCGCTTTACCACCACAGTAAGCGACCACACCCGCAGGCATCCCAGGCATCACATGGATGCCATATATTTTATCAACGTCATCCAATAATCCCGACGCTAAAATATCTTTGGCTCCACCAGGCGGCTTTTCTTCCGCATGTTGATGGACGATTTTAATTGTCCCCGGAATTTCATCCTTTAGTTCAATTAAACAGTCTGCTAAGACAAGTAAATAAGCCGTATGGGCATCATGACCACAGGCATGCATCACGCCTTTATTTTTAGAAGCAAATGGCAAACCAGTTTCTTCTTCGATTGGCAGTGCATCGAAATCAGCACGAAGAGCGATTGTCTTGCCTGTGTTTTCTGGATTGATTGTTACAACGACACCATGACCACCGCCCACTTCGCTATCTATTTTGACATCCTTTCCCTCATAAAAGTCACGGATATAGCGTGCGGTTTCTACTTCTTCAAACGATACTTCTGGATATTGATGCAGATGGCGACGAATTTGAATCATTTCTGCTTCTCGTTGTTCTAACATACTCATCAATCTAGCTCTCATCTAAATTCCTCCTTCATAGTCGTTTTATACGACTACACTATATCACATTCACTAGTTAAATAGTTGTAAAAACCTTATCCTTAACTATAAACACAGGATGTTCAATTATGTTATAATTAAAAAGGTTAATTTAGGTTATCTGTCAGCTAAATCTAAGCTGATTTGAGTGAACCTTACTAACGAATCAAACTATATTTAGGAGAATGACTAATGAATAAACGTCTTAAGAAAAAACTGGCTAAACGTCAACAAGAAGCTACGATTTCACAAGTAACTGCAACTAAGCCGGCAGTTAAAACAGTGGTTGTTTCACCTGTCATCAAACCGACCAAAACAGTTGGAGCTACACCAACAGTTGCAAGTAAGAGCACGCATAAAGTTCAACTCACTAAACAAACACTTCCGTTAGATAAAGCACTTTATCCGATTTATAATACATTGCTTGCTGCTGCTAACACAACAGCAACAAAAGCATTTAATCAGTTAATGTTAGACGCTGTTGCAAACAGTGTCGCTACCGAAGACATTGTTGAAGTTGGAGCCGTGTTAGCCACTTATGAAGAAGCAACAGCTCGCGTGACAAAATACTTCAAATCAAAAACAGCTGTTCGTCCGTTAACTGCTAAAATGTTAACAGATGATAAAGCACGTACGAAACGTTTTGACGAAATCATTGCACTTGCTACCGATGTTGCTGGCTTAGCAACTGAATCAGCAGCAGTGACTCGCTCAACATTAGCCCTTGATTTAACGGCTCAAAAACAAGCGTTAACAGCACAACTGGCAACGATTGCAGCCGCTTATAACGCTCAATTAGATGAGACACAGGCACCATTGTCACTTTAATACACACTCAAAGTCAGCTTTATCGCTGGCTTTAGGTGTGTCTTGAACTAAACACACACTAAAATAGAAGTAGGGATCAATTATGAAAAAAAGTTTTAAATTATATCGTTCGTCGTTGTTGTTAATCGGGGCGATTATTATTGGCGGGATTATCGGAATCTGCTTTCCTGCTCAAACACATTACCTTAAACCCGTTGGTGATGTCTTCGTCAACTTTATGTTTATGGCAATTGTACCATTTGTTTTCTTAAGTATTTCTTCAGCGATTGCTTCAATGAATGGCACTAAACGTCTTGGCAAAATTATGGGGAGTACGATGCTTATTTTTGTCTTTACAGCTATTATTTCTGCTATTCTTGGTTACATTGCAATCCGCCTCTTTCCGCTCGTGCAACATGCGAACCTCGACTCAATTAAAGCATTAATGGGCAATGGCGCAGCAACCGATGAAATGGCTCTAAGCGATCGGCTTGTGGGGATTTTCACTGTTAACGATTTCAGTTTATTACTATCAAAAGAACACATGCTACCATTGATTTTCTTCTCTGTTTTAATCGGTTTAGCGACCTCATCATTAGGCGAAAAAGGACAGCCGTTTGCGGCTTTCTTAAAATCAGGTTCTGAAGTATTAATGAAACTCGTTCAATTCATTATGTACTTGGCACCGATTGGTTTGGGCTGTTATTTTGCCGCTATTATCGGTGATCTTGGCTCACAAATCATTGGCAGCTATGTTCGTGTGATTGTGCTGTATGTTGTGTTAGCGATTGTTTACTTTATTGCGATGAATACCGTCTATGCTTTACTAGCTGGTGGTAAAGACGGCTTCCGTCTCTTTTGGAGCAACATTACCAAACCCGCAATTACAGCGATTGCGACGTGTTCAAGTGCCGCTTCTATTCCGGTTAACTTAAAGGCAACTAAAGACATGCGCGTGCCTCATGATATTGCCGATACTGTCATTCCTTTAGGGGCAAACACACATAAAGATGGGTCAGTTATCGGTGGTGTCTTTAAGATTGCCTTCTTATACGGCGTCTTTAACCGTGACATTGCTGGTTTTGACAACATGCTTATTATTATCTGTTGTGCATTCCTCGTCGGTGCTGTGATGGGTGCGATTCCTGGTGGTGGTATGATTGCCGAAGTATTAATCGTGACGATTCTCGGTTTCCCCCTTGAAGCCGTGCCACTTGTACTTGTGATTAGCACAATTATTGATATGCCAGCGACCTTATTGAACTCATCAGGTAATACCGTGAGCGCGATGATGGTAACCCGCTTGGTTGAAGGAAAAAACTATTTTAAAAATAAATTAAAAACGACAGCAAACCGTTAAAACTGAACAAATTTGCTTGCCGAATTTGTCGATCTAGGACAGCGTTTATCTTCATACAAAGAGCCACTAACAATTGTTAGTGGCTCTTTGTATGAGGTAAATCTTTGACACACCCACCCCACTACTGTACTATCTTAAGTAGTACAGTAGTGCAAAGCTCACGAAAGGAGTGCCTCCATTTGTATCAACTTGATTACACAAGTAACTTACCCTTATTCGAACAAATCATTCAAAAAATAAAAGAACACATTGTCCGCGGTTTGCTGCAGCCTGGTGATAAAATCCCATCTATTCGTGAATACGCTAGTATGGTTGGTATTAATCCTAATACCGTTAGCAAAGCCTACCAAGAACTAGAACGACAACACGTCATCCTTACCATTAAGGGCAAGGGCGCTTTTGTTGCGGATAAGCAAAACGCTGTCAAATCCATCGTTGATACGCAATTAAGTAAACAAACACTCGAAGCTACACTCCTCGATTTCATTTACCAAGGGATTGACGCTGAAATCTTAAAACAATGGGTTGACGAGATATACACAGAACTTAAAGGAGGAACATAAGATGCAAATTACTAATTTACAAAAAAAAATAAATGACCGCTTATTATTCACTGATATTACCTTTAATGTCAACCCTGGCGAAATCGTTGGTGTCATCGGTCGTAACGGTATTGGTAAAACGACCCTTTTTCGTACCATCATGGGACTATTTTCACCTGATAATGGCGAGGTTCGCATTAACGGTCAATCGCTTGCACTGCATCCCCAATTAAAAGCGCAGCTCTTTTTGTTACCCGATGAATTGAAAGCATGGGACGGCTTTAAAATTAAAACAATCAAAACCTTTTACGCTAAAAACTACCCCCAATTTAACCATGATAAGTTCGACGATTTATTACAGGCATTTAACTTACCCGCAAACGTCAAATTAGGAACTTATTCAAAAGGTATGAGTGCTCTGTTTGGTATTATCATTGCCCTATCTGTAGGTTCACAATATTTAATGCTCGATGAACCTATGGAAGGTCTCGATATTATCGTACAAAAAAAAATCATGAGCGCTTTGATGACTGAAGTATCCGATCGTCAATTAGGCATTATTATTTCATCTCATCGCCTCGAAGAACTTGCGCCGATTGCAGACTATGTTCATCTCATCAAAAACCAAACCATTGAAAAAACCTATCATCTTGAGTCGTTGCGTTCTGAAACAACGAAGGTTCAAATTGCCTTTAAAGACGGAATCATTCCGGATTTCATCCGAGAGCATGGTGACATCTTAACAAAACAAGGTCAAGTATTCACCATTTTATTTATGACTAAAACTGCAGGGTTACATAAGCAATTACTTGAATGTGAGCCCCTTTTTATGGATGAATTGCCGGTCACCTTGACTGATTTATTTAACTATCATTTAAAAGATGAGGAGGACTAACATGAAAACTGGTTTATTATGGAAAGAGTGGCGCCAACACGCTTGGGTTCTTATCACTCTCTTTATTTTAGTTGTCGGTTTTGGACAACTAAATACTTACAACACTATTGCAGACCATCAAAAAAATCTCCGTTACTTTGAATCGAGTGCGTTCAAAGCTGAACAGAAAAAATCCCCTGTAGATGAACGCATGTCTGAAGCTGATATTATTAATAACTTGACTGTCTATGACGATGCTTTAGGGCTATCCTTTTTAGTTGCTTTCATCTTCTGCGTTTTTATCGGTTTAAAAACAACTGCTTTTGAAAAAAACAAAGGGGCCGATTATATTGCACAGGCGATGCCTTATTCACGAACAACGATTATTGCCCATAAGTTAATTTGGCCGACGCTCACGATTTTCGTCAGTCTCTTCCTATATCGCGGTCTCAGCTATTGGCAACTCTCTACTCAAATAGACGCCGTTTTCATCACAGCCTTCAAGGAGTATTGCTTACAATCACTTACAATGCTTCTTTTAATGTTACTTTGCTATACTATTTCGTTGATGATTGGCACCTTAGTTGGTGATGCCTTAGTGGCCTCACTTGTAACCATTGCCATCTTATACTCCGCGTCTCTGCTTTTCTATTACAATTTAGTGCATATTATTCAAGCGTTTCTTTCTTTTACAACAAACAAGACAATGGAACAAATTCAAAATACAACCTTTCAAAGCACACTCTTTGGTTTCAGTCATTGGGATATGATTATCCTGATGCTGTTAATTATTATGTTTGCTTCCTTAGCAATTGTTTTCTATAGCAAGGCTTCCTTAGAAAATAATGGTCTTTTCTTAATGTTGCCTAAAATGAGATTCCCAGTCATCTTGATTGGTGCACTCTACACCGCAATCTGTCTTGCTCGTATCGATTATGAGGAACGTATTACAGCAGCTAATCTATTAGGTTACGGTCTGAATGCGGGCCTTATTATACTAATCAGTGGCTTTATTGGTTGGCTTTGTTTCTACAAACTCAAAAAATTACGCCGTCTCTAATAGGTGTTCAATAATTCGTCATTCTTTTTAACCTTCGCTCTTAAACTCACATGCTATACTTAACATGAGACTAATTGGGGAGGTTTTTTGATGCATCCACAAATTTTAACTGACTACATCACACGTAAACAACCACCACTGATCACTAAAAAAAAGAACAGCTACCTCGCCTATGATGGGGATGACATCCGCTATGTCGACATTTTGAAAACAGGGATTGTGAAAATCAGTACCATCTTAAAGGATGGTCGTGAATTTAATATTGCCTACAAAAACAGTTTTGAAATTATAACCTTAATGAACGATGAAGAAGATGCGATTACAAAAGCGCCTTACAACGTAAGAATTGAATCTGATACTGCCGCCTTTTATCGAATTGATCGTGTCTCATTTTGGGAAGATGCGATGTATCAGCAAGAGTTATTGCTCTATGTGAAAGAATTTTACCGTTCTTCGTTGGCTCATATGACGACTCGGTTACAGCATCGCGTCATGAACGGTAAAAAAGGGGCCTTATGTGCCCTCTTAATCGAACTGGCACATCAATTCGGCGAAGAGACTGATAGAGGCCTGCACATCAACCTTGCCATCACCAATGAAGATATTGCCGCCTTTTGTGGCATCAGCTCTGACACGAGCGTCAGCCGCATGCTACGCGACCTCCGTGAGCAAAAGGCCATTCACTCACATCATAACCACCTATATGTTACAAATCTTGCCTACTTACAGGAATTTGTGGCCTACTAATATAATAAAACCCACAAACAAAGCCTTACTAATACGAAGGGAGTTTGGGGGTTTTATTACTTATTATTATCGAAACGAATCACTCAAACTCTCAAACAAGCTTTTAGCCAATGGTGCATACGTAGGCTTGTCTTTTGAGTTGCTCATTAAAATAACACAGGTTTGAGCATCAGCAGACAGATACATCGTCGGTTCGTATTGCCCCCAAAATCCATGACCATAGAGAACACCGTTACCTTTATGGTAGACACCCCCTTTATAATCATAAGTATATGGCTGCGTTTTCATTTGCCACATCTGACTAAGCATCTCTTTTGAAATGAAACGACCAGAAATCAGTTCACTGTAAAAATGATACAAATCCAGTGTATCCATAGACATATTCCCAGTTCCTTTTTCCTTCAGCAGATTTGCGTATTTAACATCAACTGCCTTTGTTCTATCCGCTTTCGAATATCCGTGGCTTAACAGCGGATTCGAATCTCTACTAGTACTAAATTTTGTATGTGGAAACGAACTTTTAGCCAAGATATCTTCACTAACAACATCTTCATATGATTTTGACGTAACGCGTTCAATAATCATTGTTAAAAGTGTATAATTAACGCCTCCGTATTTCCATTTATCTGGTTTTCCGTATTCCAGGTGACTACATACATAGTCAAAATATGCGTCAGAATTAGCAAAGTCAACAGCTGTTTTTTCAAGAGATAAACCTGATGTCATGCTCAATAAATCATCAATTGTAATTTCAGATTTATGTTGAATTTCTTCATGAAAATACTTATCGATCGTATCATCTAACGCTATTTTTTTGTCTTCTACTAACTTCATAATAAGTGTCGCCGTAATAACTTTTTGTATTGAGGTAAGATAATACTCACTATCGATACGATTAAATTTACCCGTACTAAAATCACTGTAACCATAGCTAGACGCTAAGACAACACTGCCATTTTTTATCAGTAACGCACTGCCTGAAAAAAGAGACTGTTCTATTTGCTCATCGTAAGTTAGTGCAGCATCTTTCGTTGAACGATTAATCACCATCGAACTCCCCGCTTTATCGTTCAGTAAAAAAGGCTGAGTCGCCCCCTTCTTGTTCACTTCAGTTTTATTTTCAGCAGTATGTGTCGGTTTCTGTTCTTCTTTAAGCGTTTTTTGTTCAATTGTATTCTCTGTTTTAGCTGTCGGCTTACCTTCATTACAACTATAAAAAAAGAAGCCGGCAAACACCATTATTGTTACTAGCAGTATCGTCACTCCTAATAAAATTTTCATATTTCCCCTCACCTCATTGTCTATTGCGCTACTATACGTATCGTGAACCTTTGCTTAGAACACCTCTGCAACCATCTTGCGATTAGTTCTTTTTTACCAAAACTAATAGTAACACATAACTTAAAAACAGTCGTGAACAAGCCTGTTTTTTTGAGAAATAGTCATCTGTTCACTTTTTTATAGATATTTCTCGCCCTGTCATCCCTTTATTTTTCCACTGAAATTTTATCTAAACCATCATAAAAAGACCACAAACATCCGATTAACCATCGGAAATCTGCAGTCTTTTTTATGAGTAAACACTCTCTTTTTAATTATATTTAGCCGTCCCAAGCAATTCATTTGCCATCGCCACAACTGTTTCAGTCGGTGGTTGAATGCCTTTTAGTTGATAATCGAGACCCATTTCTTCCCATTTATACACACCCATTGTATGATACGGCAATATTTCAACCCGCTCGACATTCGGTAATGTTTCAATGAACGTATTGAGGTCGGTTAAATCTTGCGGGTCATCTGTTTTCGTCGGAATCAGCACATGTCTTATCCAAATCGGTTGCTGATGGTCGCGCAAGTAATGAGCAAAATCAAGTATTGGAGCGTTCGGACGGGTTGTCAGTTCGCGATGTTTCACCGGATTAATTTGCTTAATATCGAGCATAATTAAGTCTGTCACCGCGAGTAAACGATCCATTTTAGCGACGAATTTAGGTGAACGGCTAAAGCAACCACCACATGAATCAATCGTCGTATGGACACCTGCTTCCTTGCATAAGGTAAACAAGTCAATTAAAAAATCAAGATGAAGTAATGGTTCACCACCACTGACCGTAATACCACCACCAGATGCGTCCCAAAACGCTTTGTATTGAATCGCCTCATTAAACACATCTTGGGCCGTGCGCTCTGTCCCTGTGCCAATCTTCCACGTATCAGGATTGTGACAAAATTGACAGCGCAGTAAACACCCTTGCATAAAAACTATAAAGCGGATACCAGGCCCATCAACCGTTCCCATCGATTCCACAGAGTGCACACGTCCTACGGCAGCTCCTGTCATACTATCATCTCCTTTTTCAATAAACATGATGCGTGTTCAATTTACATTGTTTCATGCATTGTTCGTTTTATAACCTCAAGTTGTTGCTCTCGCGTTAATTTGACAAAGTTAACCGCATAGCCCGATACACGAATTGTTAATTGTGGATAATCTTCGGGATGATCCATCGCATCAATCAATGTGTCACGGTTAAACACGTTAATGTTTAAGTGATGTCCCATTTTCAAAGCATAACCATCAAGCATGCCGACAAGATTGCTCACCTGTGATTCTTCTGTACGACCAAGTGCTTTCGGAACGATTGAAAAGGTGTTTGAAATACCATCTTGTCCTTCACTGTACGGTAATTTAGCCACTGATGATAACGACGCTAATGCCCCTTTAGTATCGCGGCCATGCATTGGGTTAGCACCTGGTGCAAAGGCTTCGCCTGCGCGTCGACCATCTGGTGTGTTCCCTGTTTTTTTACCGTAAACGACATTTGAAGTAATCGTTAACACGGATGTTGTGTGTTTCGCATCACGGTATGTCGGTGTTTTCTTCACTTTCGTCATGAAGGTTTTAAGCAACCACACAGCAATGTCATCAGCACGGTCATCGTTGTTACCATATTTAGGGTAGTCGCCTTCGATAATGTAATCGACGACGATGCCATCTTCATCACGAACAGTAGATACTTTGGCATATTTAATCGCTGATAACGAATCGACTGCAACAGATAAACCAGCAATCCCAGTTGCCATTGTCCGTAAAACAGCTGTATCGTGCAACGCCATTTCAATGCGCTCGTATGAATATTTATCGTGCATGAAATGAATGACATTCAATGTGTTCAAGTATAATTCAGCGATCCAGTCCATCATCACATCGTATTTTTCGATAACTTCATCATAGTCCAAAACGTCAGACGTAATTGGACGATAAGCTGGTGATACTTGAGCTTTTGATTTTTCATCCACACCACCATTAATGGCATATAGTAACGTTTTTGCTAAGTTGGCACGTGCACCGAAAAACTGCATCTGTTTACCGATTCGCATCGCTGATACACAGCAAGCAATCCCGTAATCATCGCCCCAATCCGGACGCATCACATCATCGTTTTCATATTGAATGGCTGATGTTTTAATCGACATCATTGCACAGAAGTTTTTAAAACCTTGTGGTAAGCGGGTTGACCATAAAACCGTTAAGTTGGGTTCTGGTGCAGGCCCCAAGTTGTTTAAGCTGTGTAAAAAGCGGAAACTGTTTTTAGTCACTAAGTGACGACCATCTTCCCCAACACCACCGATTGATTCTGTTACCCAAGTTGGATCCCCTGAGAATAAATCGTTGTAATCCGGTGTACGTGCAAATTTGACGAGGCGTAGTTTCATAATGAAATGATCGACGATTTCTTGTACCTGTTCTTCCGATAAAGAACCATTTTTCAAATCACGTTCAATGTAAATATCTAAGAATGTCGATGTGCGACCAAGCGACATTGCCGCCCCGTTTTGTTCTTTAATCGCTGCTAGGTAACCAAGATATAACCATTGAAAAGCCTCTTGTGTATTGGCTGCCGGACGTGAAATATCAAAACCGTATGTTTGACCCAATTGTTTTAATTCTGCCAATGCTCTAATTTGTTCAGATAATTCTTCACGTTCCCTAATCACTTTTTCGGTCATCGTTGCATTATCTGAGGTCGCTAAATCAGCTTTTTTATTGGCAATTAAATGATCCACGCCATATAAGGCAACTCGACGATAATCACCGATAATACGGCCACGACCATACGCATCTGGTAAACCTGTAATAATCCCTGATTTACGCGCGGCTCTCATTGCTGGTGTATACGCATCAAATACCCCTTGATTATGTGTTTTGCGGTAATCTGTAAAAATATGTGAAACTTCTTCATCAATCTTAAATCCATACGATTCAGCTGCAAGTTCACTCATTCGAATACCACCGAACGGTTGCAAGCCCCGTTTAAATGGTTTCTCTGTTTGGAAACCCACAATCGTTTCTAACTCTTTGTTTAAGTAGCCTGGACCATGTGACGTAATACTTGAAACGACTTTTGTATCCATATCAAGGACACCACCAGCGAGACGTTCCGCTTCGTTTAATTTCATTACCTGTGCCCATAATTCCTCAGTTGCTGCAGTCGGACCCGCTAAAAAGGAATGGTCGCCTTCAAATCCCTGATAGTTTTTTTGGATGAATTCACGAACATCAACACCTTGTGCCCATTCACCCATTTTAAATCCTTGCCATTCGAGATGCGTTTCTTTGTTTTTTTGTTTACTTTCAACAGTCATCATCTAAAAAACCTCCCGTAGTATCGTAGTTTTCTTTGCTACCTTAAGTTTAAAAGAGTCACACTACTTCTACACTTACATTTGTTATTAACAAATGATAAGTTCGTTCAGCAGGAAGTGACTGTCTCTCCTCTTACCTCCTTACTGTTGTAAGGGTTTTCATATTTTCTCCCAACAAATTGAACATGTATCTATTTGTGACAACATTTCAACTAATATCTGTATCATTCCGATATGATTATCTGTACTATAATAGTTTGCTAATCCTTCTATGTTATTCGATTTATATTTTATCACTTACCTATAATACAGAAAAAGAGACATCTTATAGATGTCTCACAGACTGAAGATAAACGCTGTTCTAGGTCGTCAATGCCTCGCCTTCTCGGAGTCGAGTACCATCTGTACACTCACCTCAAAGGCTCGTGTTTCCTAGAACAAAAGAATTTAAAGCCGTTCTAAACGGCAGTGATTGGAGAAAATAACGTCTCGACTATTTCCCATCGATGCGTTATTTTTGAAATCACCCAAGTTTAGGATTTAAATACGAGAGGATATAACAACATTTCTATTCAGTCTTATCATCTCGTATACAAAGTCACTGTACTAGCATTACAAAGAAAACGAAGTCTGTTTAGACTTTGTCTACAATCTGAGAGACATCTTATAGATGTCTCTCAGATTGTAGCTAAAGTTGAATTCAAATTCGTTTCTCTTTAACACTAATTCAAACCCACTATTCAGGCTGATCTAAACACTTTTTTTCAGTCGCTTTAGCGGGTGTTTGTAAATAGGCTTCAACCGCCTCTCGCATAAGCGATGAGGCCGTCTTCTGTTCTTTTTTCGCACGTGCAGTTAAGGTCGCTATTTCTTCCTTCGATAATGTTATCGAAACGACTGGCATCTTAAAAACCTCCCTATTTTGGTATTTTTTCAAACGCTAATTGTTTAATAATCGATTCATGTGCTGGATACTCCGCCAATAATGCTTGCTGCGTGAATAACTTGAAATCGCGGTAATCAAAACCGGGTGAAACCATACAACTGACGAGGCTATAACTATCCGGCGTGTTGACACTTGATCCAAAGATACTGCCCGCTTTAACGACGTATTGTAACACTTCTCCATCATTGGTATTCGGACCGATTTTAGTAGTCGTGTATGTGCCATTGTGTAACTCATGTACCGTTAACGGCTCGCCGGCATGATAATACCACACTTCATCTGACTTAAGCTGATGAAAATGCGATGGATTATTTGCAGTCAATAAAAAATAAATACTCGTGTACAGTGGTCTTTCGGCACCGTTCACCTTAGTTATATAAGATGACGCCAGCTTTTCAACATAATAGCCACCTTCAGGATGTGGTTTTAAACCTAATTCTTTAACCCATTCTTGTTCTGTTTTCATTCATTCTCCCCCTCAATTAACTCACACCCATTTTATCGCAATTTTCACATAATTGCTTGTAATCTAATTTAATAATTACAACTTAAGTTGCAAAAAAAGACAGTTATACCCAATGGTATAACTGTCTGACTATACTCAATACTATGCTTTTTCAACACGCTCTTTTAGTTTATCAGCCACGAATTCAACATCGGTACCGACAATGACTTGGAAGGCTGTTTCGTTAATCTTAACCACACCTTTAGCACCCGCACGTTTCAAAGCATCTTGATCAACATTATTAGTGTCTTTTAGTTGCAAACGTAAACGAGTCGTACAGTTATCAATGACGCTAATATTTTCTGCGCCACCTAAGGCTGCTAAGTACTTATCACCAATCGCATCGTATTTATCGCCTGTAGTTGGCGTTAGCTCTGCTTCATCTGCTTGTGCATTTTCATCAATATCTTCACGACCTGGTGTTTTAATATCGAATTTCAAGATAGCGAAGTAGAAAATAGTAAAGTAGACAGCTGCGAACACAAGTCCGACTAAAATCAAGAGCAACGGTTTTGTTCCTAACCCATAGTTTAAGCCAAAATCAATCGCACCGGCTGAGAAGGTGAACCCCATTTTGATGCCAAGGAAGTTGACGATAAAACCAGAAATACCCGCAAGAACTGCATGTACCACATAAAGTGGAAACGCAATAAACATAAATGAGAATTCAAGTGGTTCGGTAATTCCTGTTAAAAAGGCTGTTAATGCGAGGGATAACATCATCCCAAAGGTTGCTTTACGACGATGTTTCTTAGCAGTTGCTACCATCGCCATTGCGGCTGCTGGTAAACCAAACATCATAATTGGGAAGAACCCTGTTTGGAATGCACCTGCACTCGGATCCTTAGCAAAGAAACGGTTAATGTCACCATTAACAACGACACCCGTAGCGGCATCTGTAAAGCTGCCATAACCAAACCAGAGATAAGAGTTTAACACATGATGTAATCCGGTTGGAATAAGGAGACGGTTAGCAAAGGTGAACACACCTGAACCGACTGCACCTGCACCAACAATAAAGCTGTTTAAATGGTCTAAACCGACTTGAACAGTTGGCCAAATCAACCCAAATACAATCACCAAAATCAAGGTTGCAATCGCATTTAAAAGCAAGGCCAGATGACGTCCGTTAAAGAAGGCACCTTTATCGAATTTATCATATACGCGGTTATAAATAAGTGGTGAACATAAACCTGCAACAAACCCAGCAAACACACCCATGTTAATGCTGTCGTTAATGCCGATAACACCAAAGTTTAAAATAAAGTACATGATAGCACCACTAAGCGCCGCAAGACCACTGTTATCTTTGGCTAAACCAATTGCAATCCCCATTGCAAACATTAAGGGTAAGTATGTAAAAATAGCATTTCCACCGGCATGCATAAATGGAATATTTAACACATCGGCTGCACCTAAACGGTTAAGTAAGCCGGCTGCTGGTAAAACAGCAATTGGAAGCATTAAGGCTTTCCCTACTTTTTGTAATTGAGCTAACATTGTTTAATTTCCTCCTTTTTATAAATGCGGCAACATAATATTGGCAATAAATGAGCCAATAAATAAAGCAACAACACTTGTGATGATAGGTACAAAGCGACGCCCACCGAAGAATGCTAACCATTCTGGCATCTTAATGTTATAAAACTTGTTGTACATAAGTCCACTCGCGATTCCCATGACGAACCCACAAATGATAAAGAAGATTTGTGTGCCAAAGATACCGCCAAAGACAGCGATTGGTTCAGTAACCATAAAGGCTACTTTTGCATCGATTAAAATCGAAAACGACGCCCCAAATACAAGATACCCCACAGCGCCAGCCAAAGCTGCGGCCCCACTATGATCGAAGCCAATTCCGACTGCAAACGCAATTGCTACAATCAATGGAAAAATCAATTGATAGGCATTAAAGATTCCTTCTAAACCTGATTGACCAGTTAAGCTTGCTGCCCAAAAAAACACTAATAAGACAAGTGCAATCGCTACATATGATAGCGAAACACCTAAACGTTTTACTAAACTTTCTTTTTTCATAATCGTTCCTCCTCAATAATAAAATGCTTTTTTATAATTTCATGAACAACTCGTGCACATTTTTCAATCATACCATGACTTTTAGACAGAGTCTATGCTATTGACAATCAATTTCTGCACCAGCGACGTCTGAAATTGGTCTATATCAATCAAAAAAAGAGTAACCGACTTAATGGCTACTCTCCTTTTCATAAAAAAGTGAATCAACGTATCTTAAAGCTTAGATTACCGTATTCAGTGAAATAAGCATGTCCTTTAAAACGCCACATAAATTTAGTCGGTATTAATCGACTCCGAACATTTCCAACACGATGACGTTGATAAAACTGTGAGGCATTTGCTGCAACAAATAAATCATAGGTTTCTCCTGCTTGCTTATTAGCAAAATCGAACGGAAATAGCAGTTCGATTTTGTCATCCTGTCGTTTCCTTACTTCAATCGGTACACTCGTATATTTAGCCGTTTCCTTATTAGACAGAGTAGAACGTAAATAAAAGGACGCTTCAAATAGTAATGCTTCTAACTGTACCGGCTGTTCGCTCGTTACTTCGACAGTACAGCTCAGTAAATAGCCTCGCCTCGTCCGTTTTACTTTTTCTAATTTAAAGGCAACATCTGTAATAGGGCTCAGCTGCATATCGGTCACCTGATTAAATAAAGTCACCCAGTTCATCACGAACATTTTTTCCGAAAAAGCGTTCATCTTCTCGAGTGCTTTGACTCTCATCTGTTCATATGTAGACTTATCTAGTTCCATCATTTCAACCATTCGCTTCGCTAAGTCCACTATATTACCATTTTGAACCAAATAGCCGTTACTGCCATTATCAATCATATCAGCAGGACCGTATTTAATATCGTACGCTATAACAGGTGTTCCCACAGCCAAACTTTCTTGAATAACCATGCCGAAACCTTCATATAATGATGTTAGAACTGAAAAATCAGCTGTTTGTAACACTTTTTTTGGCTCATTCGTATGGCCTTCAAGAAAAACGGCAGCCTCTAATTGTAAATCTTTAATTAACAGTTGCAGTTTTTTTCGTTCAGGACCGTCACCATATATATGTAATGTGGCTTTGGGTTCTCGTATGACGACTTCTTTAAATGCTGTAATAGCATCTTCTAAGCGTTTTTCTTGATGCAAGCGCGAAAGGATCACCACCGCAGATGTCCGTTCTTTTATTGGCAACGATTCCGACGTCAACTTAATTGAATGCGGAATCACAAAGTAATTCGACCTGTTACCAAAGCGATGTTGAACATCTTTTTTTTGCTGTTTCGTTAAAAAAACAACACCATCAATTTGATTAAGTGCACCCATAACAACACGATTACCTGCTCGTATAATATCTGTTTCTGGTCGAATATGAATACTATGAGTCATAAAAACTTTTTTGATGTATGACTGCTTCATATCCAATAACAGGCGATCCTGCGATCGTGTTTCACTGACAATAATCGTTGGTTCTGTTTTCACGATTTCTTCTAAAATAAAAGCTGTTTTAAAGGCTTCTATGCTTTCGAAATTCCGAATGTTATCATCTTCTTGAAACAAACGTAGTTTTTGAATCTTATCTTTTTCAAATAGACGTTCAATAATAGCTTTTCCATCCGGACGATAGATTATTTGACGATGCACCTTCGTACTGCCCTCTTGATAAAAGCTCCGCATGGCAATACACCCATCTGTATCATAGATCCATTTTTCGTATAACCGTTTTGAATCAGTGAAAAATTCATCTTGCAACACACGGTTATCTATTACACTTCGTTTAACGCGTAATTTATCATTCTCATAATATGTCAATTTTTTCCCACTAGGACGTCCATTCACCAGTGCGCTCGCATCAAAAATAGCTCGTTTAACCTGATGGTTATTGGAAAGTTTACGACAATAATGTTGATTCATATTTATTATTTTCACTCTGTTGTCGAGTTGATAACGTTCTCGGATATTTTCAATCACATCTGGATAGTTCGCATCAAAATTAAATGTCAGTATAAGTATTTCTTCATTCATCTCTTGTGACAATATCCGTGCCTTATTGAGTAATGATGCGGTTAGTCCACCATGTACAGTCTTAATTTCAGAGGTAATAAAAACTTTTTTCATACCATCTACTTCCTTTCAGATTTATTTTTATATCTTTCAAAAACACCCCATCCAGTTGCTTAATTATATCTAATAATTAATTGAAACTAGTTTCAAAATCAGCACTCATTTCGGCGTTTTATGATTTCATTCACCATTAAGGCCTTAAACATTCTCCTTTTCAAGAAACACTTCACTTAAGTTCTGACTTCATTGATGTATCAAAAAAAGCCTTCAATCCGAGGATTAAAGACTTTTCCATGCTATCTTTTTCTTTATTGTTTCTTCACATTGCTCTGGTGTGCAGATATAAAGCTACCATCGCTCAATTTCAATCTTGGCGTCCAATTTGCGGAATAAGTCACCGCTGTAACATTTAAGACAGCCCCTTTTTTATGCAGCTTGCCTCGGGTCCCTGTGTTAAATTCGGTTGTTTTATAGGCATAGTCATCTTTGACCATAATAATTTTTTTAGGATTCGTTGTGTAGTAGTTCGCAATGTTTGACATAGCTTTCACAACATTACTCGTATGGGCACTGACAAATGTTCCATCGTTCAGTTTTAAACGCGGTGTCCAATTTGCTGAATACACAATCCCTGTCACTTTTAAAACAGTGCCTTTTTTCTGTAGTTTTCCACGTGTATTTGTGTTAAACTCGGTTGTTTTATAGACATAATCATCTTTTTTCATGATGATGGTGCTCGGATTAGTCGTATAGTATTTACCGATAGTATCCATTGCCTTCACAACATTACTCGTATGGGCACTGATAAATGTACCATTGCTGAGCTTCAATCGTGGTGTCATATTTGCCGAATACACGATACCTGTCACTTTTAAAACAGTGCCTTTTTTCTGTAAGGCACCGCGAGTACTCGTGTTAAACTCGGTTGTTTTATAGGCATAATCATCTTTTTTCATGATGATTGTTCCTGGATTACTTGTATAATAATTATCAATATTAGACAGTGATTTCACGACATTACTTTGGTGAGCTGACACGTACAAGCCGTTTGTCAGCAGTAAACGTGGTATCCAATCTGATGAATACTCAATTGCTTTAACATTGAGCAAAGTCGACGCAGCATATTGTTTCACCTTCGTTTTAGCGTTGAATTCTGGACTCGAGTAAGCATAATCCGCTCGTTTCATATTGATTTTTTTAGGATTAGTCGTATAGTACTTGGCAATCGTATCCATTGCTTTCACGACATTACTTGTATGTGCGGATACATACGTTCCGTTGCTTAGTTGTAAGCGAGGTGTCCAATTTGCTGAGTAAACAATTGCTTTAACAGTTAAGACCTGTCCTTTTTTCTGTAAGGCACCTCTCGTACCTGTATTGAATTCTGTTGTTTTATAAACATAGTCATCCTTTTTCATGATGATTGTCTTAGGATTAGTCGTATAGTATTTCGAAATAGTTGCCATTGCTTTGACAACATTTGACTGATGGGCAGTTAAATACAAGCCATTTGTGAGTAAGAGTCGCGGTGTGCCATTAGCAGAATAAGAAATACTTTTGACATTGAGCACGGCACCTTTTTTATACAATTTATTTCTTGTTCCAGTGTTAAACTCTGTTGTATTGTAAGCATAGTCATCTTTTTTCATGATGATTTTACTCGGATTAGTGGTGTAATAATTAGCCACATTTGATACCAGTTGCTGGACATTGCTGCGATGCGCCGTAAAATAAGTGCCATCTGACAATTGTAGACGAGGCGTACCATTTTTAGATTTTTCAATCGCTGTCACCGTCAAAATGGTACCCGACGCGTAATTTTTAACCCGATTAGCTGTTGTAAATTCAACACCCTTATAAGAGTAATCCGCTTTTTTAGTGACGACTTTTTTAGGATTGCTTGTATAGTAGTTGGCTAAATTAACGGTATCTTCAAACGCCTCTTTATCCCAAGCGACTAAGTTATTATATTCAATCGTACTTTGTAATTTACCAGGGTAATCTGGATCTGTTGCATAGCCCGCTTCCCAAATAAGTTGCGTCGCTTTTTTATAATCTTTTTGACCTAGCACTTTAGCATAACGACTATTGTCGACTAAAAACTTGCCGTGATCTTCCATACTTTCTTTCCAAGAAGGGTACTTTCGGAACTCTGCATTAACAGTCACCCATTGTCCATTAATGTATTCAGCAGTTGGCCATAATTCGTATTGATTATTGTAGCGGCCTTTAATGCCGAATAAGTTATTGGCACTCGTTGATAAGCCTGATGAGCCCCAACCACTTTCTAGTACAGCCTGTGACCCGGTTAGTGACGGCAGTACCTTATATTTTTTCCAGCCCGAGATGGCACCAGCTTTAATTTTATTTAAAAAAGCTTGCGTATTCGTGACGGCCGTTGCCGACGTTGTACTCACGCTTCGCTTAGAGCGACTGTTCGTTTCAACCTCATAATAGCCTGGCCCCCGTGTCGGGTCCAATTCCATCTTGGGTAAATCGCGCATCACATCTGCCACCGCTTGAGCGAGTGCATCTTCTGATTCCTCAGTCATCCGTGTTTCAGCTTGCGTGCTATTTTCTGACTCTGTACGTTCTGTCTGACTTGTTGTGGGTGGTTTTTCTACTTCGGTTGACTCACTTGTGACCTGGTTTTCCGAAGTACTACTTTCAGTTTCATTTTGTGAAACACTTTGTTCGCTCTCTGACTGACTATCAGAATCAGTCATTGAACTATTCGCATATACTGGTGGCATGACGGTTAAAGACATTGTCGTTACCATCGCCAAGAGCATAATTTTTTGTCGCATCCACTTCACCTCAACTTAATTTATTATCATACCGACCATTATACCATCGCCAATTATTCTTTTTCGTTCATCTTTTTCACTAGGATAGACTTTTTTGACCAATCCCCCACACCTCTTACCTATCATACAATAGATACGACGCCTTTAGCTATTTTTAATCGTTTTGTAATAAAGATGTAATACGCTAGAACTAGTCTTTTGTCAAACAAAGTGAAAAAAGAAGCCGCTGAGGCGGCTTCTTTCAGATTGTAGACAAATTCTAAACAGTATTCATTTTCTTTAAAATGCTATTACAGTGACTTTTCCTACGAGATGATAAGACTGAATAGAAACGTTGTTATATCCTCTAGTATTTAAATCCTAAACTTGGGTGATTTCAAAAATAACGCATCGACGGGAAATAGTCGAGACGTTATTTTCTCCAATCACTGCAGTTTAGAACGGCTTTAAATTCTTTTGTTCTAGGAAACACGAGTCTTTGAGGCTTTTTTTATTTCTCTGTCAGCATTATTCGACTCATACTCACTTGTGTTAATAACATTAACTCCGTATTCACATAATGAACCTAATCTAACTCTAATGCGAGTTCTTTAATCAATGCTTTAACTTGGTGTTTAATTTCAGGATGATCCAGTGCAAAACGTAAAGTTGTGTCAACAAAACCGAATTTATCACCGACATCATAACGTGTGCCTTCAAACTCAAACGCTAACACCTGTTGTGTTTTGTTCAAACGATCGATTGCATCCGTCAATTGAATTTCATCACCCGCACCAGCTTCTTGTGTTTCAAGCAACTCAAAAATTGCCGGTGTTAATAAATAACGCCCTAAAATCGCTAATTGACTAGGAGCATCTTCCACCCGCGGTTTTTCAACAAAACCTTTAACACTGTAAAGATGTTCCGCAATTTCAGTGATTGGATTAATGATACCATAGCGTTGCGTATCTTCCTTTGGAACGGTTTGAACTCCAATAATTGAACGCTGTGTTTTATCATACTGTGTGATTAATTGTTTCACACACGGCTCCTCTGATTTAACAATATCGTCACCTAGCAACACAACAAACGGTTCATTCCCCACAAACCCTTTCGCTTGTAAAATCGCATCACCTAAGCCACGTGGACTTTTTTGACGAATAAAATGGATATTAATTTTAGACGTTTCTTGCACCATCGCTAACATTTCCAACTTGTTTTTATCTAACAAGTTTTGTTCTAACTCAGGTGCCGTGTCGAAATGATCTTCAATTGATCGTTTCCCTTTACCGGTCACAATTAAAATTTCTTCAATGCCAGAAGCAACTGCTTCTTCAACAATATATTGAATCGTTGGTTTATCAATGATTGGTAACATTTCTTTAGCGGTTGCCTTCGTTGCAGGTAAGAAGCGCGTACCTAAACCTGCCGCTGGAATAACTGCTTTTTTTACTTTCATGATGAATTCCCTCCTTATTGTCGGTCTTAACTTTTAAAAATAGCCGTAAATTCTTCACGTGATTGTGCTTTTGGTGCTTCAAAATCAAACGCATTCAAGTCGATACTAGCCCCTAAATAATCAGTTATGCCTTGAGTAATTCCCATTTCCGTATTTTCAACAATTAGTGCTTCATTATTTTGCAATAAGGTAATTGTCTCTGTCAAATTCACCGTTATGACATCAGTCCCCACTGCTAATGCTTCATAAACAACCAAACCGAGACCTTCATAATGAGACGATAACACAAAGGCATCAATCGCTTTTAATAAGACATAAGGGTTTCTCATCCCACCAAGTATTATTATGTTCTCTCGGGCACTGCTTTGTCGAACTTTTTCGATTGTTTCTTTTTTCAATACGCCATGCGGACACACCAATACAAGTGCAATTTGATTGTTCTGCTCATAATTTCGTTCAAAGGCTTCTATCAAGCGGTCGTGGCCTTTTTGATAATCATAACGGCCGATATTCATAAAGACTGTTATCTGCTCATCCGCAATAAATTCAAGCAATCGCAGTTTTGAAATACGCAACTGATCGACGATGAACTTATTCGGGTAGTGCAAATCGGGCTGCTCCTCTTTTAATGCTTTAAGCAGTTTGTTCTCAGGGTTTAAAATGGTCGGAAACGTCTCTGCTAAGGTCTTTTCAAGGCCTGTTAATGCCTGTTCTACGTGTGTGAAAATTGTTTGCTCATTAGCGGTTAACGCTGCTTGCCCATTGAGCAGTAACTGACCGTTCTGTACATTGGTATGTGTTCCGACTAAATCATTTAATAACACTGCCTTCCGGTAGTTATCCGTTGCCATACGCTCCTCATTAAAAGAGTAATCGACTGGTACATCGACCAAACTTGCTATCAAACTCTCAGCAGCAAAGCGACGTACGCGTTCTTCACCTAAAAAATTATTAACCACGATAACTTTGTCGGCAATACCTGCTATTTTCTCAACAAGTTCTTCCCTTAAATTTTCATGGACTAAAACAACTTTTGAGGCCGACTGATATGCGCCAAAAACGACTTTCTTACTAAAATTTTGTTTGGCCTCATATTCTTGAAACATATCCGTATGCACGTACATAACCGTCTTATGGTTCATGTGACGTACCATTTCAGCATACTTTCGTTCAAAACCAGTGTAATGAATGAACCAGTCCACTTTAAGAGTACCAAAGACACGCTGATACTCCGCTTGATATATTTTCGCTAATATTTTATTGATAAATGGAAATTTAAACCATTCTTTCCACATATATTGTGAATTGATGAGACGTTGTATTAACGTACCATTCATCGAACCCGGAACAGGATAAAATTGTACATTTTCAGGAAGGTTTTTCAGCTTATAAAAATGTTCTTTTTTCACTTTGTTTTTTCCAAAGAAGCAAATGTAATTACGTTCGCTCGTGTCAATATTTTCCAATGTATTTAACAACGCTGATGTAATCCCATTATCCCAAAAACCACCTGATAAAATAACGACTGTTTCTTTTCCGTTATGTACCTTCGAACTGATTATCTTAGGACTGGTCTTATTCATCAGTATATAGTTCATTAAATCATGGCTACCATGTTGGTAGTCAAACTGACAAAAACGTTGAGACATTGCTTCGTAATTACCGATTGTTGCTTGCTTACTGAGTCGAGCCATCACGCCCTCAATCGTTGCTGTCTGATAGAAAGGATAGCTCGCCACATCTTCATATAAGCCACGAGTCAGTTGATAGTCTAACAAGTCATGCGTATACAGTATGATGTCTTTCTTTGTGTTTATAAAATCATACATAATCGACGAATAATCTGTAATTAGTACATCTACGATGGCAATGAAAGCATATAATTCGACGTCAGTAGGTAACAATCTTATTTGTGGAAATTCTGAAATGTCGATGTCACTTTGGAACGGGTGTAATTTGACATAGAACATAGTATTTTCTTCTAAATGAGCTGCAATGTAAGCTAAGTCCGCGGCTACTTTTTGATTATCATTATTGACGTTACCGACATCACCTCGCCACGTTGGCATATAGAAAATGATTTTTTTCGTTTTCAACTTAAGCTTCGTGCGTAATTCAGTCTGATGCATCTGATCAAATAAAATAGCATTTCGAGGCGAGGGTGCAATCACAAATTCACCGCTGTAAACATTTTTTAGATGGTAGGTTTCGACTAATATATCCTTAGTATATTCATTGCTCACAACAATTTGATCAGCCATGTAAAAATTTCGTTGGACATTTGCGACATCAGTTACAACCGCCATATCTTTCCCCATGTGTTTTAAGGGTGTGCCATGCCAGACAATCACATATTTTTGACCTTCCTTTTTATTGAAGAACGGGAAAAACGATGTGTCATTCACTAACAATTCAACGGTTGTTAATAATCGATGGTACTCCGCTGACAGATGTTCCACGACAATCACGCGTGTAAAACCATTGTTTTTCAGAAAGGATCGATCAGCTACGACATTTTGTGATGCCACATACACTTTATATTCAGGGTGATTTTTTTCGATATCTTTCATCATATAAAAGATATGTCCATGAATACTACGGCCATGTGTCGATTCAAACAAGACCGTCTTTTTCTCTATTTTTTTTGAAAAATACCACTTTGCATAATTATATTTCACTTTGTTTTTTCTGTATTTTTGCAGTAGTTTAGTCATTGCACTCTCCTATAACTCATCATTTTTAGTAAAAACACTCGCAACCACTCGTGCGGTCGCTAACCCATCTTCTAAGTAACAAAAACGGTCATAAAACGCTGTTGACGGCTCTTTTTCCAAGCGAATCGCCCGAATGAGATCAGCCGTTGTTTGCACCATTATGCCTGGTAAAGCAGCACTAATTTCAGGATAGATTCCACGTATTTCATTTTGATAGGCATCCCAATCCGGTGTAAAAAAGATAATGGGGCGTTTTAAAATAGCATAATCAAAAAAGACGGATGAATAATCGGTGATTAGGATATCACTAATTAAGAAATACTCATTTATATCGATTGTTTGAGGTACCTTAATCGCAAACTGATCGTACTCAGCTGGAATGGTTAAGTGATCGGCAATCAAATAATGCCATTTAATTAAGACAATGTAATCTTTTCCTAGCTCAGCATGCATTGTCTTTAAATCAAATTCTAAAAAGGCTTTATATTTTCCTCTACGATAGCTTTGATTATCCTTCCATGTTGGTGCATATAAAATAATTTTCTTATTACAAGGTAATTTCAAACGTTCTTTAATCGCCTTGACTTCCGCTACTTTATAATTTGACAAACGATCATTACGCGGATAACCAGTAGTTATAATACGATTTGAATCAACTTGAAAAGCTCGTTCAAACACATTGGCCGCGTAGTCATTTTGCGCCAGTAATACATCCCATTTTTTTGTATCACGTGTGAAATTCACTCGATAATTCGCAGTTGTTGTACCTGGCATCGTCACTTCTTCAATATCCGTTCCTAATTTTTTGAGAGGGGTTCCGTGCCATGTTTGTAAATACGTTGTCTGGCTGTTTTTAACAAGCCAATCCGGTTGACGCGTATTATTCACCCAGTAACGTGCCCTCGCCATTAGCATTATCCATTTAAATGAACCACGACGAACAAATTCGCAACCAGAAGCAACGAATACCGGTTCAAATGAAGCTTTCACTGACCAAATTAAACGGTAGTGTTGGTAAGCTTTAGCATTTTTCATGTAGTCATAAAGTGCTTTAGGACTATCACTCAGTTGTTTTCCAAAGAAACTTTCAAAGATAATAACATCCTTTGCCGACAAACGTGCCATTATTTTCATAATAAAACACGCGATTTTTTTTTTCATTAAACGTCCTCCTCGACACCATAACAAGCCTCTAAACTAATGTTATATTACCATATCTCTCATCTAATTTAATATTATAAGCTGCTTTTTTGTATAGACAAATTGACTATATTAAAAAAGGAGGATAGTGAGGAATAATTAATCCTCACTATTCCCCTTTTTTATACTTGCAAGTCTTTTTTTATCATCGAAGTCGAAATACCTTCTGTTCGATCGAGATAAATCACTTCACATTGTTCCACTAAGAAGTCAAACTTCCCTTTCCAATCATCACCCATTACAAAGACATCAATGTCATGTTTTTTAATGTCCGTCTTCTTTTGCTCCCAATTATCTTCTGGAATGACCTCGTCGACATATTTAATCGCTTCGAGTATGTATTTACGGTGACTGTAATTATGATAAGCCTCCTTATGCTTCAGTAAATTGAACTCATCTGTTGATATCGCGACAGTCAGATGATCGCCTAAACTTTTCGCACGTTCTAATAAGCGGATATGTCCCCAATGTAATAAATCAAATGTCCCATATGTGATTATTTTTTTCATCGTTCATTCTCCTTTTAGTAGGTTATCCTCAGTTTTTTGTCTCAGTAAATAATCAATTGTATTGACGCTTGCTTTGCCAGGGGTCTCAGCAAACCATTTCTCTTTAAAAGAAACCACATGTGAAGCTACTTCTACATCACATTTGCTTAACCATTCACAAAGAGCTGCCTCTGTTTGTAAAATTTCGCCTGGCAGTTTTTCTAAAATATCATCATAAAAGCCGCGCTCACTTTGATAGCGTTCAATGTCCGGCATAAAAAAAGCCATTGGCTTAGCCAGGAGACTGTAATCGAATAAAATCGATGAATAATCCGTAATTAAGGCATCACTAGCCACGAGCAATTCACTTGTTGTCATATGCGAGCGATTGAGCTGCAGACGCTTACGATATTCTTGAGGAACCTGCCATTGTTTTTGATTGTAGGGATGTAATTGTACGATTAAAATGAGATTGTTTTGTTCCAATGACGCATATAATGCCGCTATATTTTTAAATGGCAACGTAAATCGTTCACGTTTTCTATTTATTTCCCTAAATGTCGGAGCATAAACCACTCTTTTTGTTGCTTCATTTATTTTTTTGAAAAAACGATCACATTTTGCGATGCTCGTTGCTTTGAATTCAGGGTTTAATAATACATCAGTTTTTGGCGTCCCCAATGCTAACACATTCTCAGGTGGCATTTGAAAAGCTTCTGCGAACGCCGGGATGGCTGCTGGTGAACTCACGATTGCTTTATCATAATTAGAATGAGTTGAAATGAGCGCCTGTTCGTATTGTTGCAATGTTGTTGTCGGTATTTGTTTGAGACTGTGCCCGAATTTTTTCAATGCACCAGCTGCATGCCACACTTGAATAACTTCGACTCCCTGTCTTTTTTCAACTAAATACACAGGCAAACAGTAGTCATCGATAACAATGTAACGAGCGGTTGCAAGCTGATAGAGCATTTTCATAAAGAAAATTGGTGTTTTAATTAATTGCGTTAAGTTCGTTGCAATTTTACCATTATATTCAACGATACGTAGTGTTATGGTTCGACGCTGCAGTTCTTCTATTAGCGGTGTTAGATTCTCACTAGCACCCGTACTCCGCGTCGAGATAAAGACTGCTTTTTGTTTTAGAGGGAATAATGTCAGTACTTTATATAGCAGACCAACACACCCTCTAATTATCTGTTTTACACAAATTTTACTTATCGTTAATAATTTTCCCATCATAAACACCCTTGTCTATATTTGCCATTCCATCACTGTTTTACCCCAATACTGATTGAGGTCTTTTTCAAATGCCTGGATAATGTCCTCTGTTTTGCGGACTTTAATAACCTGACCAATTAAACGTTGCAATTCGTCGGCACCATCCGGGTGTTCGACAAAAAAGGCAACGACATTTTCAAAATCTTCCCGTTCAGAGCGGGTACTCCCTTGGAGCGTCAAACCTTTTTCGAGTACCATCCGTGTGTTGAGCGGTACTAAATCTTCCGATACACCTAGTAAACTGATGTAACCGAGCGGGTTAATATAATCAATTATCTGATTCACCGCATCGCCGCTATTATTACCTCCGACACATTCAAAGGCGTGATCAAAGCTAAAATCAGCAGGTAAATCATTGCTCGTGTATGCTTCATCGGCAAACGAAAAATAATCTAACTTCTGTTGTGTCCGACCGACAATAATAATGTTGGCGTCGGGATATTTTTTCTTCAAGATTAACGTCGCGATATAACCAAGCGACCCATTACCCCAAACAGCAATACGATTACGACGGGCATGCGCCGTTTTCTCAAACCGCGAGATGCCATGCATCGCAACGCTAATTAATTCTGAAAACGAAGCCATTCGCAAATCAATCTCATCGGGTAATACGACTAACCGGTCACGATTGATTGCAATGTAATCCTGCGTGAAACCATCGCTCGCACTTGAACGGAATTTTGAACTTGGCAAATAGTTTGCACCGATTAATTCGTCTTTTTCATACGGTGTATTTGGCACCATGATAACAGCTTGGCCCCGCTTCAACGCACCGGTTGGATCGTAAGACACCTCACCCACACTTTCATGTGTTAAGGCCATCGGTAACTTTTTCTTGAGAATTTCTTCGCCCCGTGTCCCGGTATAATACCGTTGGTCAGCCTTACAAATACTAATAAATTTCGGACGAACAATCACCTTATCCGTATTCAATGAAATATCTTCGTAACTGACCTCAATTCGGCGGGGCGCCACTAATTTATAGACTTGGTTGATCATCTTTGTCACCTTCAATCATATGGTTGGCCACGTTAAAGTCATACGGATTTGTGACTTTAATGTTAGACACTTCACCTTCGACTAGTTTCACTTTTTCGCCTGATAAAATAAACACTTTACAACCATCACTTAAAATCGCCTTAGCATCTTCAGACAAGTCATCAAATAAACGGACAAGTTTTGCGACATTGAAACTTTGTGGCGTTTGACCTTGATACATATGATCACGGTTAGGAATACTTTGGATGAATTCGCCATCCTCAGAAGCAACAATCGTATCAATCGCGCCGATCACCGTGTCTACGGCGTCATATTTCAAAACACTGTCGATGTTGTCTTCAATAATACGATGCGTAATAAAAGGCCGCACCGAATCATGTGTAATGATAACATCTTCAGCTGTCAACAAGCCTTCTGCTTGTAAATAACGCGGACCCGCTAACAATGATTCACTCCGGTCAGTACCACCCGACAAAATCATTAAGCGCTCATCTGTAAGTCCGTATGTTTTTAACAAATTTTTAGCATGTACAAGCCATTCTGGATGAACCACGATAAAGATTTTATCAAAGCGATTATTTAATACGAATTTTTCAATGGTATGAATAATTATCGGTTTATTTCCTAATTTCAAAAATTGTTTAGGCATATTGACGTTACCCATTCGCGAACCAATTCCACCTGCTAATATCTCTGCATAAATCATCTATAACACTCCTCTATTGAATTCTTTCACCTATTTAACGCGACCCCAAATAATTTCTTCTTCGACTACTTCTTCTGCTGTTTCAAAAGCATCGTTAACGATTAAATCAACGAATCGCTCACTGGCCTTACCATCGAGATCATCGAAGTAATAATTTTTAAATATTTCTAGTCGTTGATGATTGATTTTATTTTGTTGTAATTTTTCAATTAAAGTTGGTGTGTTTGACGCAAACGAACCAGGGATAAAATCAAAATAATCATAATAAAAATCGCGATCACTCATATATTCGCCTAAATCTGGACTAAAGAACACCATCGGTTTATCAAGCAGAGCATATTCGAAGCATACTGATGAATAATCGGTAATCAGTTGGTCACTGATGAGCAACAAATCATTGATTTCACGGTAGGCTGATACATCGTAATAGAACTCGTTATATTCGTACGGAATTTCTGGTTTATTTTGCACGAATGGATGGATTTTTAGTAAGAAAACATACTCGTCTTTTAACGCTTCATAAATTTGTTTGAAATCAATCATTCCAAATGGATAATGAGCTGATTGTTGCCCATTCCCTCTGAACGTTGGCGCAAACAAAATAACTTTTTTACCGTTTATAAATGGTAATTCTTCTTTTAATCGCTCGATAACCGCGGCCTTTTTAGCTTCATCGAAAAACAAATCAGTTCTCGGTGCGCCAATTGGCATTACAGTCTCAGGTGCAATCCCAAATCCCTCGGCATATTTATCGACAATATTGGTTGAACTAACTAACACACGTGTGTAATTCCGATGATTGAGTGAGGTTATTTTCGGCCCACCAGGCATGCCTACGCGGCTGTAACCAAATGTTTTAAAGGCGCCAACGGCATGCCAAACTTGAATTAGCTCACTGTCTTTACGAATTTTTAATGGATAGATTAACGGATAAAAATCATCAACCAATACATATTTACTCGTTGCAATTGCTTGCGCTAACGTTCGTAGCTCTTTTAAACTTTTTGGCTGTTTAATCGATCCTTTTAAATAAAACGAAATTTTATGATCGGTGCCGCGTTTTTTTAGTTCTTCATATATATATTCAAAGTTACCAGTAATATCGGTCCGGCTATCTGATAAGAAGGCTACTTTTTTAGCACTGACAGGTAAGGTGCAATAAAATTTATAAAACAGTTTGAAATACTTCCGTTTTAAGGCACGCATTAAACGTCCCTCAGTCACTTCGCCGCCTTCAAGTTGGTCAAGCGGATTGACATCCGATAATTTTTTCGAAACCACTTTGATTTCTTCACTCAAGCCATTATATGACACGGTTAATTTGAATTTTTTGTTACTGCGCGCCGAATAACTTTGCATCGTTGTTGAATGCACATAGTTCCCTTTGATTTCTGCTAATTTACCTAATGAAACAGTTTGTTTACGCCACTCGCCCTTAATATATTGCGACACTTCTATCTTCATTGTGTAATCGCCAATCGCTAATGGACTGCCTTCACTGATTTTTTGAAAATCAACTTCCCCTTCGTAACCACCTAATGGAAAACGGGCATCAGCTGTTGCAAGCTTGCTATTTCGCAAGGGGATTTCAATCGGTTCAACTTCTTCTGAACGCGAACTTAAAATGAGTTTTTTGCTAATTTTATATTTATCTGACTCTGGAAAACCAGGGAAATAAGCCGTCCCTTGGATAACTAAAAAAGAACCGTTAAAGTACATTTTTCCCATATAACGATGGACAAGTAATTCACTCTTATCTTCAAACTGATTCAACAGCTGTTTTATTTCGCCGTCTTTTTTTCCTAGTAACATACTCATCATACTGGTTACGACAAATTCTTTTTTATTTCCAATGGATTCAAGTTCCACTTGCTCAATTTCTGCTTCGGTCTCATCGAACCTTTGTTTTTCAGTTTTTTTATTTTCCGTCATGATCCCCTTAACCTTCCCTATCTATGTTTTTAGCCCGATTTTTCGGCGCTTTTTTTAGATTTACTCATGCATATGATACCATATTTCTACGGTAAACACACCGAAAAAAGGGTTGGATCCAACTACCATCCGTTGCTATTTAGTAACATACTGTTGAACAAAAGAAAGTGTTTTGGTTGCAAATAGCTTTTTATCCACTGGAAAAGCTTCCACATGATTGGCCCCTTTAGCAATATAAATTGCTTTAGGACCCTTCGTTGCCTCATATAACTCGTATGCAAATGCTGTTGGGACGAAGCTGTCTTTATCACCATGAATAACGAGCAAAGGTATTTCATTTGTTTTTAGCGCTTCTTTTGGATCTGCTTGTCCAAAGAAATAACCTGCTCTCAGTTTGGTTATACCGCTGGTGATTTGTAACAGTGGAAAACTTGGCAAGTGATAAAGTTCTTTCATTTGATGGCTTAATTCAGCTACTGCTGATGTGTAGCCACAGTCTTCGACGATGGCCTTAACGTTTTTCGGTAGATTTTCAGATGTCGCTAACATTACTGTTGCTCCTCCCATACTATGCCCATGTAGTACGATTTGCGAGGCTGAACCATTCATTTGTATCGTCTTATCAACCCAGCGCTTAAAGTCGTTTTTTTCTAAATAACCAAACCCTACATACTTACCTTCGCTTTTTCCATGGGCACGCATATCAGGTACGAGCACGTTATAGCCCTGCTCATGGTACATTTTAGCAATACCTGCCATATCTAAACGTGACCCCATATAACCATGAGCAATAATGACTGTCGTATTGTTCTTTTTTTCTGCTGCTATATATGACGCACTTAATTTCAAATCATCTTTAGATGTAATTGTCCAATCCGCCTTCACAGCTTCCTTTTCAAACCATTGTTTTTCAGTATATAACTTATCCTTTGATATGTCTGTTTCCTCAGCTGCCAAAAAAGCTTTATCGCCTGGTACGACTGCTACATTAAAGAAATAATTACCCGCGACCAACAATCCTCCACTCACTAATAAAACGATTACGATTAACATAACAACCACTCTTTTCTTTGTCATAACTGCCTCTTTTCTTTGTCTGTTCTTAATTTTCATTTGCTGTTTGTATCCTCTTTATATTATAGATGAAATATCTTAAAAAAAAGAATCATTTTGAACAATTGTTGTGTAAATTATGAATAAAATAAAAAAACTTCAACTAATTGAAGTTTTTTCATTTATATTTACGCGCACGCTTAGTCTTTATTTGTTAAGTCTTCACCATTTGTAGCAATTACCTTTTTGTACCAATCGAACGATGCTTTGCGCGAACGTTCTAAAGTACCGTTGCCTTCGTCGTCAAGGTCAACATAGATAAAACCATAGCGTTTGCTCATCTCGCCTGTTGAAGCGCTCACAAGGTCAATACAGCCCCATGACGTGTACGCCATCAAGTCGACACCATCAATTTCAACCGCTTTTTTCATTTCGCTAATGTGTTGTTGGAGATAATCAATGCGGTACGTATCATTAATGCTGCCATCTGCTTCAACCTTATCGATTGCACCCAAGCCGTTTTCAGAAATATAAAGCGGTACACCATAACGATTGTATAAATCATTTAAGGCAATCCGTAAACCGACTGGATCAATTTCCCAACCCCATTCACTCGCTTTTAAGAACGGGTTTTTAGTCCCGCCGAAGAAGTTTCCTTGCACACCTTCTGAATGGGCAGGGTCAGACGAGTGAGCCGTTGACATGTAGTAACTAAACGAGAGGTAATCCATCGTGTTTTCTTTAATGACTTCTAAGTCGCCTGGTTGAATGTCTAATGTGACATTATTTTTAGCAAAGAAGCTATATGCATATGTCGGGTACTCACCACGTACTTGCACATCGTTGCAAAAGTAGTTGAACATACGGTTTTTTTCCATTGTTTCTGCCGCTGTTACCGGGTTACAGTCATACGCATACATTGTCGCATAAATACTCATACACCCCATTTGAACGTTTGGATTAATTTCACGGGCAATTTTAACAGCCTTCGCACTGGCCACAAACTGGTTGTGCAACGCTTGGAAGTTATTGTTAACCGACTCATTACGCATCCCCAGTGTAAAGAACGAACCCATCACACCCGTATTAATTTCATTGAAGGTCATCCAGTACGTTACTTTATTAGCAAAGCGCTCTAAAATAGTACGGGCATATTTTTCAAATAAACCAATCAGTTCACGGTTTTTCCAGCCACCATAACTTTTAACGAGGTTTAATGGCGTTTCATAATGTGAAATCGTAATCGTTGGTTCGATGTTATGTTTTAATAATTCATCAATCACGTCTTCATAGTATGCTAAGCCAGCTTCATTCGGTTGAGCATCATCACCATTCGGGAAAATACGCGCCCATGAAATCGACATGCGGAATGTTTTAAAGCCCATTTCAGCCAACATCGCAATATCTTCTTTGTAGCGGTGATAAAAATCAATCCCGAGATGATTCGGATACGTATAGTTTGCTGTATCGATTTCGAGCGGATAGCTATCATCGCGCAATAATTTCATACGGATTTTTCCACCTGGTGAAACATCTGCAATCGTTAGGCCTTTACCACCTTCGTTATAGCCACCTTCTAGTTGGTTGGCTGCGGTTGCCCCGCCCCATAAAAAGCCTGGTTTGAATCCTTTATTCATCTCTAACATTTGTCATTCTCCTCTGTTGTTTAATATAGTGATGCACCGTTTGATTTAATAACGTCTTTGTACCAATAAAACGAGTCTTTTTTACTGCGTGCTAAGCTACCGTTGCCGTCATTATCACGATCGACATAAATAAAACCGTAGCGTTTTTTCATTTCGCCTGAGCCCGCACTGACAAGGTCAATACAGCCCCAAGGGGTATAACCCCAGCACTCAACCCCATCTTCAATCGCATCGCCCATCGCTTTCACATGTTCGGCTAAATAAGCGATACGATAATCATCCTTAATCTTACCGTCAGCTGTTGGTGTATCAACCGCTCCTAAGCCGTTTTCAACCACAAATAACGGCTTTTGATACCGATCATACATCTCATTCATCGTTGTACGTAAGCCAAGTGGGTCAATTTGCCAACCCCACTCACTCGCTTTTAAGTAGGGATTTTTCAAGGTCGCAAACACATTGCCTTCGGTTGTTTTATTCACTTCTGGATCCGCGCTTACTAAGCGTGATGAATAGTAACTAAACGAAATGAATTCTACCGGATACGCCTTCAGGATTTCTAAATCACCCTCAGCGATGTCAAGCGTGATGTTATTTTCTTTAAAGAAGCGTTTCGAATAACTTGGGTACTCGCCTCGTGATTGGACATCGATAAAGAAATAATTTTCACGGTTGGCTTCAACCGCCTTCCATGCATCTTCCGGGGCACACGTATTTGCATACGAAACACCACCGGCAAGCATGCAACCAATTTTAAAATTCGGGTTGATGTCATGCGCTAATTTTGTCACCCGCGCTGACGCCACTAGCTGATGGTGAGCCGCTTGATACGTTGTTTGTTTCGGATTGGCGGTTTTCGTGACATCGATCCCACCTCCAAAAAATGGTGCGTGTAAAATCATATTAATTTCATTAAAGGTCAACCAGTACTTCACCTTGTCCTTATAACGTTTAAAGATGACTTCAGCATAGTTTTCATACAGTTCAATAACACGACGATCGGCCCAACCGTTACATTTTTTCATGAGCGCTAGAGGTGTATCAAAATGATTGATGGTCACGAGCGGTTCAATCCCGAGACGCACACATTCATCAAAAAGGTCGTCGTAAAAAGCAAGACCCGCTTCATTCGGCTCGGCATCGTCACCATTAGGAAAAATACGAGGCCAACTAATCGAGGTTCTAAATGTTTTAAAACCCATTTCAGCCATCAGCGCTAAATCCGCTTTATAATGATGATAAAAATCAATCGATTCATGACTCGGATAAAAATCATACTGCCCTTCTAACGCTAATTGCGGATTCATAATCGCTTCCCAGCGTCCGTGTGCTGCATCAGGCAATACATCAACAAGTGATAAGCCTTTGCCATCCGTTAAATAAGCACCTTCACATTGATTGGCAGCGACTGCGCCGCCCCATAAAAAGTCTTTTTGAAATGGTGTTGTCATAATAAATCCCCCTTTTATTTTGGTAGTATCATTACATTTAGCCAAAAGAAAAAGACCCAAAAAAACCGTAAACATTTAACTGTCTTGGTCTCTTGGGTCATGCCTAATTGAATAGTTACACGCCAATTATTCGCTGTAAGATACATCAGTAATATGTAGTGGCCTTACGTTTTTCTCGCTTAGCAGACAATAAAAAATACCTATCAAAATACAATGCTCCATTGCATCCACAATAAAGTCACTCTATTCTAATAGGTAATGCCTGCTCAATCAGTAACACCCTCTGAATATAATTTTATTATAACTAAAAATGTAAGCGTCGTCAAACAATAGCTGCTATTCTATCCGAATAGCCTCTGGCTACTAAATTAATTAGACACAAATAAAAAAGCACAACAACTTCTCAAAGAGAGTTGTTGTGCCAGATTGTAGACAAAGTCGAATTAAACTGGTTTTACTTTGAACTTTAGTTCAAGTGACTTTGGCTACAAGATGACTTGACTGAAAAGAAACGTTGTTATATCCTCTCGTATTTAAATCCTAAACTTGGGTGATTTCAAAAATAACGCATCGACGGGAAATAGTCGAGACGTTATTTTCTCCAATCACTGCCGTTTAGAACGGCTTTAAATTCTTTTGTTCTAGGAAACACGAGCCGTTGAGGTGAGTGTACAGATGGTACTCGACTCCGAGAATGCGAGGCATTGACGACCTAGAACAGCGTTTATCTTCAGTTTGACACAACAACTTCTCAAAGAGAGTTGTTGTGCTACAGACTGAAACTCGCTGCGCATCGACTATCACCCTATCAATCTTTTGCTTTGCGGTCCATCACCAACGTTAACACAAACCCAATCACAAACGCGAGCGCAATCGCGATGAAAATACCATAAAAGGTACTATCGATACCGGTTTTTGGATTAATCATACTCGGAATCCCAAAAATACCAAGACCACCCGTAATATAACTTTTCGTTCCCATGAAACCAAGGATTGCACCACCAATCGCAGCCGCAATACAACTCGCAATAAACGGCTTTTTACGCGGTAAGGTAATCCCATAAATTGCTGGTTCCGTCACTCCGAAAACACCTGAGATAAAGGCCGAAATACCAAGACCCTTTGTTTTCTGATCTTTCGTTCGCAACACAACGGCTAATACCGCTCCAATTTGAGCGAATGATGCCGCAAAGGTCAATGTTAAAATCGGATCAAAACCTAAGGTCGTTAAATTAAGCAAACCAATTGGCACAAGGCCCCAATGTAACCCAAAAATAACGAGCACCTGCCAAATACCACCTAAAATCAATCCAGCCATCAACGGACTAAAGTGATACACAGCCAAACTACCTGCGCCTAGCGCCGTTCCGAGCCAGGTTGAAATGGGACCAATCACTAAAAAGGTAATCGGCACAACAACCAAAGTCGAACAAAACGGCACCAAGAAGGTTTTGACCACATCTGGAATAATCTGTTTGAAGAACGGCTCAACTTTGGAGGTGAACCAGATGGCTACAATAATCGGAATAACCGAAGATGTATAGCTCATCATCACAACGGGAATACCTAAAAACGTCAAATAAATTGGCGATTCAAACAGCGTTCCACTAAAAAGGGTATACAACGGTTCAGCTCCCGAGGCCATCATTGCCAACGGACTAAAGCCAACAATCGTCGGATAAACCAACGTTGCGCCGATGACCATCCCTAAGAAGGGATTGACACGGAACTTTTTACTGGCCGTATAGCCTAACATGATTGGCAAGAAGTAGAAGAACGAATCACCTAATGCTTGTAACACAATATACGTCCCTGAGGTCTCATGAAGCCAACCAAAGGTGAGCAACAACGCTAGCACACCTTTGATCATCCCTGTTGCGGCTAACAGCCCTAGAGCAGGGGCAAAAATACCTGAAATTAAATCAATAAAACGATCGAGCAGTGAACCTTTATCATCATCTGGTACTTGTTCTTGACCCGTCAGTCCTGTTTGTTGCATCAATTCTTGATACACATCAGCGACATGGTTGCCAATGACAACTTGGTATTGACCGCCGCTTTGAACAACGGTCACAATCCCATCAGCAGCCTTTAAATAATCAGTGTTCGCTCGGTGTTCATCTTTCAATTTAAAACGTAAACGGGTGGTACAGTGTACAACACTGTTGATATTGTCTTTACCGCCAATATTTTCGATAATCATTGCCACTAGCTGTGCGTATTTCATATCTAACCCTCCACAAATTTATGTTGTATCTTGCCCCTTACTCTCAACTTAAACGACGTCAATAATAGCTTCGCCAACCTTGACGTCACCATCAGCCATCGCTTTAACGGTGGCATACTCACTTGTATTTGTCACAATGATTGGTGTGACAAGTTCATAGCCTGCTGCTTTAATTTGTTCAATATCAAAGGTCACAAGCAAGGTTCCTTTTGTAACGCGGGCACCTTTTTCAATATGTGTTTCAAAAAACTGTCCATCTAATTGCACGGTATCCATCCCAATATGCATTAAGATTTCTGCCCCTGCGGTTGTCTTCATCCCGACAGCATGACCGGTTGGGAACACAAGCGAAATTTCACCGTCTGTTGGCGCATATAACTTGCCGTCAGTCGGTAAAATCGCAACGCCATTCCCCATCGCGCCTGAAGCGAAAACTTCATCGCTAATACCACTTAACTCTTTTACGGTTCCAACTAAGGGACTGCCAATTGTTTCAGCTTTTACCACATCACTCACGTGTGTTTGTGTTGCTGGTGTTACATCTTCATCTAAATGTGATTTATCCATAATAAGCGTTAATACAAGACCTAACACAATTGCCACAGCCATGGCGATTAAACAGCCATAGAAACCGCCGTCAATTCCAGCGGGCGAAATTTTACTTGGGATACTAAAAATACCAATCCCACCAACCATATATGTTTTTGTTCCCGCAAAGCCCATAATACCACCAGCAATCGCCGAAGCAATACAACTTGCAATAAATGGTTTTTTACGCGGTAAAGTTATACCGTAAATCGCCGGTTCAGTTACACCGAAGATACCTGAAATAAACGCTGAAATCCCCAAACCTTTGGTTTTTTTGTTTTTTGTTCGTAATGTTACACCTAAAACAGCCCCAATTTGCGCAAATGACGCTGCGCCTGTTAGTACTAAAATCGGATCAAACCCGAGTGTCGTTAAGTTTAACAACGCCACCGGCACTAAGCCCCAATGTAAACCGAAAACAACTAGCACCTGCCATAACCCACCTAATATTACACCTGCTAAAATCGGACTGAAGTGATATACCGCGAGACTACCTGCACCAATTGCTGTTCCTAACCAAGTTGAAAGCGGTCCAATGACTAAGAAAGTTAATGGCACAACAACTAAGGCTGCACAAAATGGCACTAAGAACGTTTTAACAACGTCTGGAATAAGTTTTTTGAAGAACGGTTCCACTTTTGACGTTAACCAAATCGCTAAAATAATTGGAATAACTGATGACGTGTAGTTCATCATAATAACTGGGATACCTAAGAAGGTAATGTAAATGGGTGATTCAAAAATCGTACCACTAAACAATGTATATAGCGGCGTCGCATCCGAAGCCATCATCGTTAATGGTGCCATCGCTGAAATTGTAGGATAAACAAGTGTGGCCCCAATAACCATCCCGAGGAAGGGATTGACCTTGAATTTTTTACTCGCTGTATACGCAAGCATGATTGGTAAGAAGTAGAAGAACGAATCGCCTAAGGCGTTTAAAATAATATACGTTCCTGAATCAGTCGCTAACCAACCGAACGTTGTAAAAATAGCTAAAAAGCCTTTAATCATACCCGTTGAGGCTAATAAACCTAATGTCGGTGCAAAAATACCAGAGATTAAATCAATCGCTTTGTCTAACACCGAACCGCCGTTATCAACATTACCTGCTTCAGTTTGCTCTGATAAGCCGGTTTGTTTAACGATTTCAGCATATACATCAGACACGTGGTTGCCGATAACGACTTGGTACTGCCCACCACTTTGAACAACGGTAACGATACCATCCGCATTCTTCAAGAAATCAGTGTCCGCTTTTTGTTCATCTTTCAACTTAAAACGCAGTCGTGTTGTACAGTGAACGACACTGTTTACATTCTCCTTTCCTCCGATTTTTTCAATAATTAACTTGACGAGTTGTTCATATTTCATTTTTTTACCTCCGTTACTAACAACAGTTAGTGTATTTGATTAGCTTTTGTTTGCTCAGCACTATCACGGTGGTCGCAAACCACTTTTAGGACTAATAAAACCCTTCATTTAAACCTCTCCTTTCTCGATGAAAAAAGGCATGACTCAACCAACAGCAACCCACCTGTTATTGAATCATGCCTAATTTAATAGTCACATCTTTATTTAGTTAACTAAAATAATGTTATCGCCTGTTTTCACTTCGCCTTCTGCAATCGCACGAACTTGCGTATAGCTAGACGTATTCGTAACAATAACCGGTGTAATAATTTGATAACCGGCCGCTTCAATCGCTGCAATATCAAAGCTCACTAATAAATCGCCCTTTTCAACCTCCGCACCTTTTTCAACATGAACGGTGAAATACTTACCATCGAGTTCGACAGTGTCCATTCCTATATGCATCAATATTTCTGCACCAACGATTGTTTGCATGCCAATCGCATGCCCTGTCGGGAACACTAATGTTACTTCACCTTTCGCTGGAGCAACGAGCTCTCCTAGCGTCGGAATAATCGCTACACCATTACCCATCGCTCCTGAGGCGAATACTTCGTCACTAATACCACTTAACTCGCGCATTGTTCCTGTTAAAGGACTGCCAATTCGCTCTTCGTTCACGGTTGTTGCTGTTGTTGTACTTTCAGTTACTGCAATGTGTTCGTCTTTATGCGATTTATCCATAATAAGCGTCAATAACCAACCTAACACAAAGGCAACTATTACTGCGATTATAACGCCATAAAAACTACCATTAATACCTTCTTTAGGGTCAATCAAACTCGGTAAGCTGAAGAGACCTAAACCACCGACAATAAACCCTTTTGTACCAGCGACACCAATAATACCACCACCAACTGCCGAAGCAATACAACTTGCAATAAATGGCTTTTTACGCGGTAAGGTAATCCCATAAATAGCCGGTTCAGTCACACCAAAAATACCTGAGATAAATGATGAGGCTCCTAACCCTTTAACTTTTTTATCTTTCGTGCGCATCATCACAGCTAACACTGCACCAATTTGTGCAAATGTTGAAGCAGTCATTAACACGAGGATTGGATCGTAACCAATTGTCGATATATTAAGAATCGCAATTGGCACGAGACCCCAATGCAAGCCGAAAATAACCAATATTTGCCATAAAGCACCAATCGCAATACCCGCAAGAATTGGACTGAACTCATACACAGCAAGACTACCTGCACCTAAGGCATCGCCAACCCACGTTGAAATGGGGCCAATGACAATAAATGTGATTGGTACAATTACAAGTGCTGAACAGAACGGAACTAAGAATGTTTTAACCACATCTGGAATAACTTTCTTGAAGACTGGCTCAACCTTAGATGCAAACCAGATAGCTATAATAATCGGTATAACTGACGATGAATAACTCATCATAATAACAGGAATACCTAAGAATGTTATGTATACCGGTGAAGCAAATATCGTTCCGGCAAAGAGGGTATACAGCGGCTCTGCACCAGCTGCAGCCATCGCCATTGGACTTAACCCAACAATTGATGGGTACACAAGTGACGCCCCTATAACCATCCCCAGGAACGGATTAACTTTGAATTTCAAACTCGCTGTATAACCAAGCATGATTGGTAAGAAGTAGAAGAATGAATCACCTAATGCATTCAAAATAATATAAGTTCCTGATGAATCCGCTAACCAACCAAACGTTAAAAATAATGATAAAAGACCTTTAATCATACCAGTCGCAGCTAGTAAACCTAATGCTGGGGCAAAAATACCTGAAATCATATCAATGAAGCGATCTAAGGGCGAACCTTTTGATGTATCAGACTCTTCCTCTTCTCCTGTTATACCCGCAAGTTGATTAATTGCACTGTAGACATCTGCTACATGATTTCCAATTACGACTTGATATTGACCGCCACTTTGAACAACTGTCACTATACCATCAGCTTCTTTTAAAAAGTCAGTATTCGCCTGCTTTTCATCCTTTAACTTGAAGCGTAATCGTGTCGTACAATGCATCAGGCTATTAATATTTTCTTTTCCGCCGATGTTTTCGATAATCAGCGTTGCTAATTTTTCATATTTCATATGTATCGCCTCCGTTTTCTGTTGTTTTTTTGTTCTATGTATTAAAATTTTGAAACGGTTAGATTTTCCGCATCACTCCCTTCACTGAAAAATAAAAAATGACCCAAAAAAACACCCGCAATGGTTGCTTTTTGGGTCATGCCTAATTGAATAGTCACACGCCTGTTTGTTCATCTTCTTTTTTATTTGTTACGCGCCAAATATGAAGACAGAGGTATAAACGCTCATCTTGGGATAATTCCCAACCTTCTGTTTTGTTTAAAAAATAAGCAATCTTTTCGACCGTTTTATACGCATCCGCATATTTAAGTCGCATCATTTCAAGTAAACCAGAATCTAACGAGTTAATGCCGACCGGTTCATTATCCAGATGACGTAAAACAAAAAAACGTAAGTGTGAGACAAAGCGATCGTAATGGAACGACTCTTGATTAAGTAGTATTTGGTATTTTATTTGAATGATTTCAAGAATATTATGCACTATTTTTGACATTTTTAGCGTTTCTTGGAGTTTGCCTTCATTCAATTGCGCATTGACAAAATGATAGGTCAAAAAAACATCCTCACCGCGTGGTAGCTCAATCTTAAACTTTGCTGTAATAATACCCATTGCGATTTTGGCAGCCTCATATTCTTTCGGGAACAATTTCTTTACTTCCCAACGAATGGAGGTATTCGTCATCTCAATATTACTCATCGCTCTTTCGATTAAAAAACTAATGTGATCGGCCAAAATTAAGTAGTTGTTATTTTCGAATTGAATACCTAACTTTTCTTCAACAACAACTGTTATTTGTGAAGAGAGTTCTAATATCTTGGGATCCATTTGTAACAATGTTTCTACACCCTCATTTGTTTTTGCACTGTGAGACTCAGCAATGAAACGTCGCTCAATCTTTTCTTCATCAATCTCATCATTAATCTTTTTATTAAATCCAATCCCGCTCCCAATAACAATCCATTCTGTTAAATCGTTATCTTTAACCAAAACAGCATTATTATTAAAACTTCGGATGACCTTCATTCATGTCCCTCCCGTTAACTAAAAAATACCCATTGAAACACAAGCATACTGCGCGAACAATACGACATTGTATTCCAACAGGTAATGCCCGAACGTATCGGTAACACCCTCTTGCTTATACATGTAAGTTTAAACTAGTCTGAAAGCGTTGTCAACGAGTTTCGAAGCTTTATTTATTCATTTTGATGACTTCAATCGCTTTCAATCGCCTCTTTTTCTCAAAAAAAAAGAAAATAATGACATTTAAATCAGTTACAATTGATTAAAAAGACCCAGAACTACGATTGAGTAGCACCAGATCTTTATAATACATCTTATTTATGCACTGTGACAGAAGTCGACTCAGCCACTTGTTTGCGTCCCATATTAAAGACGATGTTTAACACAATGGCACAGACACTACCGGCGACGATACCATTGCTTGTGAACAATTGCACAAATTTAGGTAAGGTCGCAAACAACTCTGGCACCGTTGTGACACCTAGACCTAAACCAACCGAACAGGCAATAATTAATAAATTCTCCTGTGAGGCAAAGTTAACTGTGCCGAGCATTTTGATCCCTTGAGCGACAACCATTCCAAACATCGCAATCATTGCGCCACCTAACACAGGCGTTGGAATCGTTGTTGTTATCGCACCCATTTTTGGAATTAAACCGAGAATCACTAAGAACGCAGCCGCAACATAGATAACCTTGCGTGTTTTAATGCCTGATAACTGTACGAGGCCAACATTTTGTGAGTAAGCCGTGTAAGGGAATGTATTGAATACACCACCTAAAATAATCGCCAACCCTTCTGAGCGATAACCGCGAGCTAAATCGTTCGGTGTTAATTTTTTCTTTGTAATATCACTTAAGGCAAAATACACACCAGTTGACTCGACCATACTGACTAACGAGATAATAATCATCGTTAAAATCGCCGAAAAATTAAAGGTTGGCACCCCAAAATAAAACGGCGTTGGCACGTGAACCCAAGAAGCCTCCGCCACAGACTGGAAGGAAATTCCTTTGCCGATGAGTGTAAAAAGTGTGCCTGCTAGAATACCAATTAAAACAGCAATTGCTCGCATAAAACCAGAGCCAAAACGATAAGTTAAAATAATGACAAGTAATGTTCCGAATCCTAACGCCAGGTTATAACCTGACCCAAAATCAGCACTCCCTTGACCACCAGCCAAATTATTAATTGCTACCGGGATTAACGTCAAACCAATGACCGTTACAACTGATCCAGTCACAACCGGAGGGAAGAATCGCACAACTTTGGAAAAGAATGGTGCAATTAAAAAGACAAACAGGCCTGATGCAATAATCGCACCATAAATCGCACCAATGCTAATGTCCTGACCAATCAACACAATCGGTGCAATCGCTTGAACAGCACAGCCCAATACGACTGGCAAACCAATACCAATAAATTTACCCACACGTAATTGCAAGAACGTCGCAATCCCACACATAAAAATATCAATCGAAACTAAGTACGTTGTTTGTTGCACTGTAAATCCGAGTTGGTTGGCAATTAACAACGGCACAATGACTGCCCCCGCATACATTGCTAATACATGTTGCAAACCTAACGCAACGATTCTTCCTTTTTTAAACATTGATCAAAAATCCCCTCTCAGACTCTAAATAAAAGCTGCCCCTCTAAATGAGGAGCAGCTTAATCTACTTAGCAGTATCACTATTGCTAACCATTCATGCCTATGCCTCACTTATAGTCCGACTGTTTACGGCAGTCAGGTAGAAACGCGTCGTCCATATTACGACAATTATATAAGTGCTTGTTTATGATACAACCAATGATTCACGTCATCGCTTTCATCATCTTGCATATACTATTGCATTTAGTTTAGCCTTTTTTGGTTAAAAGGTCAAGCCTATCCGAACGTTTGACGTACGTTTAAGAAGAATTAACACATTATCGTTCGTGTTTTTAACCAGAAATGATTTATATGTCGTTAAAAATAAAAAAACAGAGGTGAAAACACCTCTGTTTCAGATTGTAGACAAAGTCTAAAGAGACTTCATTTTCTTTCGAATGCTATTACAGTGACTTTGTTTACGAGATGATAAGACTGAATAGTAAGGCTGTTATGTCCTCTAGTTTAATCAACCAGAAACTGTCAACTTTCAGAAAAATGGCAGCGACGGTAAATAGTCGCCTTCATTTCTCTTCCAAGCTGTATGCTTCCAACCGGTTGATTTCACTTTCGTTCTAGTAGGCACGACGAGCGAGTGACGGTGCGCGTACTGATGGTACGTAATCCCGAGCGAGCAAGTCGTAACGACCTAGAACAGCATTTATCTTCAGTCTAAGAATACACTTTAGTTCCTTATTAATAAAATAAGCGACTCCAACTTTTATTTTTCGCCACTTAACTCAACTAAAATTTTCGCCTGCGTTTTATCGTTCGTTAACGCTTCAAAACCGTTGCTGACAATGTCATCCAAGACAATCTGTGAAGTGACGATTCCTTGCGGTTTCAATTGCCCTGTTCCCATCAAGTCAACCGTTTGTTGGAAAGTTGTCGGTGTGTAGGCAATTGAAGATGTGATTTTAACACCCGTATTTGTAAGGTGGAGCGGATTCCATTCAATCGGACGAGCAAAGATGGAAACAATCACCATTGTCCCACGAGCGCGAGTTGCATCAATTGCTGCCTTGAAGGTTGGTGCGACTCCAGCCACCTCAAAGGTCACATCGACACCACCAGGTACGATGTCACGAATAGCTTGTATCCCATCAACTTCACCCGAATTAATTGCATGTGTCGCCCCTAATTCTAAGGCTTTTTCTAAGCGATTGGCTGACAAATCGAGCACAATGATCTTACTTGCCCCAGCAGCTTTTGCGGCAATTACTGTTAATAACCCAATTGGACCGGCCCCAAAAACAGCCACAGTGTCGCCAAAGAGCAGTTCACTCTCTTTAATCGCCTGCACAGCCACTGCCATCGGCTCGACTAAGGCACCATCTTGTAGTGTCATTGTTTCTGGTAACTTGTAGACTTGTTTTTCGGGAGCATTGGCAAAGGTTGTGAAACCACCATCGCCATGTAAGCCAATAAAACTAAAGCCATCATATGTATCAAGCGCCTCTGGTTTAATACCATGAGTCAGTGTCGGATTAATCGCTACACGATCGCCTACTTTAAAACGCGTAACCTCGCTGCCTACTTTTTCAATCACACCGGCAAATTCATGCCCCATAATTAAAGGTGCAACTTCACCAGTAAATTGATCCGGTTCATTCACAGGTACAAAGACAGGCCCTTCTTGATATTCGTGTAAATCACTCCCACAAATACCGGCCCAAGCAACGCGAACAGTCACTTCATCAGTCTTTAACGCCTTCAACTCTCGTTCTTCGATCCGAATATCCTTTTCGCCATACCAAACTGCTGCCTTCATTTATAAAACCCCCATTTAAAGTATTAAAAAAGTCGGCCACCACTAGATGTAACCGTTTTCTTTTCTCTTTAAGTATAGCTAATGTCACTGCACTTGTCTATTGAACGATACCTATTAAGTTATATCATGTGACAAATAGACAAACGAACTAATACTTTTACTTGTCGGTTGCACGCTCATTCGTTAAAATAGAAAAAGATAGACAAACGAATGAAGGAGGCTTATCATGAAAATTCTCGTATTAGCAACCGGGGGCACAATCGCTTCTGTTGAAACCGCTAATGGGTTGCTTCCTGGATTAAATGTTCAAGAATTACGCAACTATTTTTCAGAACAAAACAACACACGTCAACATAGTGACTTAACACTTGATTTCCATCTTTTAATGAACAAAGACAGTACAAATATGAGCCCGAATGACTGGGTTACTATTTCCCAGGCAATTGAACGCGACTATAACAACTATGATGCCTTTATTGTGACACACGGCACAGATACACTCGGATATACTGCCGCCGCCCTGTCGTACATGCTACAAGGCGTCAACAAACCGATTGTCTTAACTGGCTCACAAATTCCACTCAGCTTTCATAAAACGGATGCAAAACGGAACGTTCGCGACGCCCTCACTTATTGCTTAGAAGGCCAACCAGGCGTTGTCGTTGTGTTCGACGGCAAAGTCATTCAAGGTACACGAGCAGTTAAAATTCGCACCAAAAGTTATGATGCGTTCGCGAGCGTTAATCACCCGTATATCGCTCAGATTGAAGGCGGACATGTGACCATGACGACTTCTCCTGCGCAAACAGAGGAGACCATGCAGTTCAACACAACCATTTGCCCCGATATTTTCCTTTTGAAATTGTTCCCAGGCTTAAAAGCCTCTTTTTTCGAGGCAATCGCAAAAGATTATGATGGCATCATCATTGAAAGTTTCGGAAATGGCGGGTTGCCGTTTGAAGATGAGAACATCCTTGAACAGGTCGGAAAACTGACAGAACAAGGCGTGTCAGTTGTGATGACAACGCAATGTTTAGAGGAAGGCGAAAACTTACTGCTCTATGAAGTGGGCCAAAAAGTGGCGCAATACCCTGTCATTTTATCTGGCGATATGAATACTGAAGCCATCGTCCCAAAACTAATGTGGGTATTAGGCCAAACGAAAGATCCAATTGCCGTAAAACGATTGTTCGAAACACCGATTGGTGGCGACTTGTCAGCTGACTGGGCTTAAATACACCTAAAAGCAGGTTAATTGACTTTGGCTACAAGAACACTTGACTTAAAAGAAGCCACCCGCATAGCGGGTGGCTTCTTTGTTAAACTTATTATTTTGAAACTGTTACAATCGCATCATTCATTTTCACTGCGCCTGTTGTTTGCGCGAATGAGAAGTCTGCGTAATCTGCTGTATTTGTGACGATAACCATTGTTGTTGTATCGTATTCTTTCGATTTAATGCCTTCAATATTAAATTTACCAAGTACTTCACCACGTTTAACGTGAGCACCAGTTGAAGTTGTCATCTCAAAGAATTCGCCGTTCAACTCAACTGTATTAATACCGATATGAATTAATACTTCGATTCCTTGCTCTGATTTAATACCAATTGCGTGTTGTGTACCGTAAAGAATAATAACTTCACCATCAACAGGTGCTGTTACAACACCTTCACTCGGGATGACCGCGAAACCTTTACCCATAATTTCAGCACTGAAAACAGGATCGTTAACATCTTTCAATTCAACTAATTCACCTGTTAAAGGTGATGTGATTGTGTTAGCTGCTACTGCAGGCACTGTTGTTTCTGCTTTTGCTTGAGTTGTTGTAGCAGTCGCTGTTTGTTTCGGTTTTGGTAAACCAAACATAATCGCACCAATCATACCGATTGCAATCGTAATAACAAAGGCAATCACTAATGCTGTAAAGTTAGAATTTTCACCCATAAAGAAGTTAAAGTATAGTGGGTTTAAAATCGGTGAGAACGTATCTGACGTTACACCACTGTAACTTACAATCGCACCACCGACTGCTGACGCAATTAAACCAATGATAAACGGACGTTTGTATTTTAAGTTGACACCGTATAGTGCAGGTTCTGTAATACCAAAGAAACCAGCAATTGTTGCTGAAACAGCAACTTCTTTATCTTTACCTTTTAAGCGGAAAATCATCCCCGCAACTGCTGATACTTGACCAAATACGGCAATTAACATCACCGGTAAAATGGTATCATAACCTAATGAATCGATGTTGATCATTGCAATCGGTAAAATGGCCCAGTGCATACCGAAAACAACAAGTAATTGGAATAAACCACCTAAGATTAAACCAGCAATTAATGGATTTAAGTCATAAGCGTATGTGTAAACTTTTGAAATCCAATCACCAACAAGCGTGCCTAAAGGCCCGATGAATAAGAACGCTAATACGCCAGCTACTAATAAGGTGAAGAATGGTACAAAAACAATTTTCGCTGCTGCCGGAATGATTTTTTTGAAGAATCGTTCAACGTAAGACGTTACCCAGATTGCTAAAATCGTCGGTACAACCGCACCACCGTATTTATTAAAGTCGACATTGTAACCAAATGGTTTGAATACAAGTTCGCCGATTGATGGATCAACTAATGGATAAACCATTGCCGAAGCAATCGCCAAGGCGATAAAGCGATTCATCTTGAAGGCATCTGCCGCTGTAATCGCAATAAACAATGGAAGGAACTTGAAGATACCTGTTGAAATTGCTGTTAGCATTACATACGTTAATGATGTTTTAGTAATAACATCATACATTTCTAATGTGTTAACCAATGCCATTACGATACCAGCACCGGCAAGAACACCAATATACGGTGTGAAGAATGACGCAATCACTGCCAATGCGCCGCTTGCTGATTTTTTCTTCGGTGTGTTATCTTGAGCTGCTTCACCGTTACTGTTCACATTATAGTTGTTGTTGATTGATGTGTAAACGTCATTTACTTCTGAACCGATCACGACTTGATATTGACCGCCACCACGAACAACTGACATAACTTTGTCAACTGACTCGAGCGCTTCTTTGTTTGCTTTTGATTCATCTTTCAAGACGAAACGTAAACGTGTGGCACAGTGCACGACTGAATCAACGTTTTGTTCGCCTCCGACATTTTCAACGATTTTCGCTGCAATATCTTTGTACTTATCTGCCATTACAAATTCCTCCTATGTATGGTTCTTGTTATGATTACAAAAAAAATAACCAAAGACACCCGACAATAAGTCTAGGAGTACTTTGGTTATGCCTGATCGAATCAGTAACAAGCCATTATCTATATGAAACCGATTTCTCATGGTACCGGTTTCTTTTACTTCGTAATAATAACAAAAAAAAGGGGGTAAATCAAGAGACATTTCGATTTATATGAATAATTAAATAAAGTTTTTCATCTTCACTTAAAGTCCAACCGTACATTTCACCTAAGTATTGCTCAATTTTATGAATGCATTGGTCTTCAGCAACATAGCGTTCCTTCATCAATCCGTACATTTCATCGACTTTACCTTCAATCACTTCATTGCCTAAGTGTCGGATCACAAAAAACTTCAAATGCGTTATAAACCGTTGATACATAAATGACTCTTCGTCAAATTCAACATTAAAATGATACTGCACAATATTTAAGATATTTGTTAATATTTTCATGACTGATGTTGTTTCATGAAAATCAGAGCGACCGATTTCATCATTAATAAAATGCAACGCAATTGAACTCGCCTCATCCTTCGGTATTTTACGCCCCGTCTCTTTACTCAAGTAGGTAATTGCCTGGATACCAATTTCATAGTGGATTGGAAAAAAATGTTTAATTTCCCAGTTTAACGGGTTTTTTATATCCATTTCTGCCTCAAATCGTTGCAAAGCAAAATCGATATGATCTGCCAACGTGACAAAAACCGACATATTTAACGTTTTATTTAGAATTTGTTCACCCATTTTAACAACTGCGTGTGTGTATTCTATCACTTCAGCCGAATAACGTTGTAAGAGATCGACTGATGTATTTTGTGGAACACTATATTTTTTTTCAATTATGTTAAGGTCTGTTAATTCATAAGGCGTCTTCGGAAAGCCAATCCCTTTGCCCGTAACAATGAGTTCTACACCGTTATCATCGAGCGCCATTGCAAAATTATTATTGATTTTCTTCATTATTTTCATATATACACCGTCCTTTCTTCTCTAGTAAAAACCGTTAATGGCATAACAATCATTCTATACATCACCGTTTTTTTTGTCAATTAAAAAATAAAGCCTTTTCATGCATATAAAACAGCTAACAATTGGATATCTCACCGTTTTTTCATTATAATAGGAAGAAATAACCGTAAAATCCCATTATTACTGAAAGGACGTTTCTTATGCGCACACTCTTAAATAATAATTCCTTACGTCGCCTTAAATTTATGGAGCTGCTCTATAATACGAAGGATTGGCTAACCTTAAAACAAATCGCGACCGATATTGACTGTTCAGAGCGTGTTCTTCGTGTCGATATTAGCCACATTAACGAAACCTATATGCCCTTTTCAATTGTAACTTCACAAAAAAAAGGGGTTAAACTTGAATATCCGACCAACTATTCGCTCGAATTTGTGTTTCAACAAATATTGACCGATAGCATCGAGTTTACTGTGCTCGAAAAGATTCTTCTTGACGAGTCATTCGATATCATAGATTTAGCGAACACACTTTACACAAGTCCCTCAACACTCAACCGCATCATTAATAAAAATAATAAACTCCTATTAGAACGTGATATTAAAATCCATACTCAACCATGCTATATCGGCGGAAATGAACTGAACATTCGTAATTTACTGTCGCAGTTTTTACTTGAAAAATACGGTGCTTACAACTCACCTTTTACGACTCATCAAATTCAAACCGTCGATTACTTATACGAAATGATGTGCGAAACTGTCAATGAAACACCTGCGATGCAAGACCGCTTACGTCTTCGATATTGGTTCATGGCCTCAATCATTCGTATTAATAACGGTCACCATCTTACACTTGAAAGCAATGAGGTGCCTCAAGAAGTCAAACAACTCTATCAAAATGAACAACTACAAATAGCCTTCACTTTCTTACTAGACTGCGAATTCACGCCTACTATTTTAATGGAGTTACTTGTTATTTTTGCTGACATTAACTACTTCAGCAATACTTCTGCGTTAAAAACACATCTTAAGCAAACAACTACAGACAATCTACTTGCTCGAAACATCTATACTTTTTTGACAAACTTGTCTGAGAACACCCACATTCCATTAACTAATATTGATGAAGTCGCTTTGCAACTCTACAATAAACATTATCTTCTGGTCGGACCTAACTACATTATCTACAATCGTAAAGCACTTTTTGCTAAACGTATTCGTGAAGTTTATCCCTTTTTTGTTGCAAGTGTTCAACAGGAACTTTCAAAATTATCAAGTGCTCAAGATTTCTATTATAAAGACTATGCCGTTAATGAAATTCTTTATACCTTATTGATTCATTGGGAGAATTTCATTACCCTGCTAGAAAAGGCTTTACCGCCTCTAACTGTCGGATTGTATTCTGACTTCGACAATGCACATTCTCGTTTTGTCGAAGGCATTCTACATTACTATTTCGGTAAACATTTACAGTTCGTCCATATTCAAGATATTAGTGATATACCCGATATTTCTTTGTTAATCACTACTATTTCATCCTTGAACTTCTTAGAGATGCCTGTGATTTGTATCGATCCACTACCATCACCAAAAAATCTGTTAGAAATCCAACAAGCGTTGCAGTCATTCAATGACAGACCAAACTATCTTGCTTCGAAATATTTCTTGTAGTGAAAAGCGGTTACATCAGCTCGCTACAGCGCCGCTTATCTCGTAACCAAAGTCGGTTGACTTATTACTTCAAAATCAATTAAACTTTTCGACAATCTAGACCTTGCCGTTGCAAGGTCTTTTTTAGTCAAGAAAGTGACCAAATAGCTTCAATTATATAGCCAACCAGCATCATCATAAAAAAACTTACCATTACTAATATATTACCTAAAATGAGCAATTGTTTTTTTGTAGGTAGTGCAAAAAGGACACCTATAACACCAATAATGGGTGTAAATACAACGGCTGGATTTGAAGTTGCATTGAAAAAAAAGGGCAGCCACAAACACACACCACCAACAAGACAAATTAAAGCGATATAATTATAAATTTTAAACATCATTTATTACCTCTCCTATAATTAGACATAAAAAAAGAGAATACTAAAGGGGATTAGTACTCTCATGGGATAAGGGATATTTCTAGGGATATAATTATTTTAGGGAAATAACTATATTGATAGTATACACCTTGATTGGCATAACTTGCCTATCAAAAAATGACGCCCTTACGGCTTTTTTTGATAGACTTTTTCTTCAAAAAAAAGAGAACGCTAAAGGGGATTAGCGCTCTCATGGGATAAGGGATATTTCTAGGGATAATTATTTTAGGGAAATAATTATAGCCTAAGTATACTATCTTTTTGAGGATGTGTGTTATCAAAAAAAACCTTTTGATGGGCATTTTTTGATAACCCCTTCTCCAGTTATAACTACATCATAAAAAGAAGCACCCCCCAAAAAGTTAGCTTTTTGAGTTTAACTTTCCAGGGGCGATACATGCCTCTTTTGAAATGTACTATTTAATTTTTCTTTACGAACTCAGATTTTAATTTCATCGGGCCGAAACCATCAATTTTACAATCAATATTATGGTCTCCTTCAACAAGGCGAATATTTTTCACTTTCGTTCCCATTTTCAAATCAGACTGAGCTCCTTTTACTTTAAGGTTTTTCATCACTGTGACAGAATCACCATCTGTTAGTTGGTTCCCGTTAATATCTTTTACAATTAAGCCTTCTTCTTCTAATGGACTGTTAGTTGCTAATGTCCACTCGTGGGCGCATTCGGGGCAAATAAAATTTCCACGATCCTCATACGTGTATTCAGAGTTACACTCTGGACAATTGGGTAAATTACTCATTCGTACCTCCTGTATAGTTACTTATAATCACTACTTAATTATTATTATAAACAATTTAATAAACGCAAGCAAGCATCAATAGCTCGATGATTGATACGTTTAAATAATTGTTTCCACTATCGTAATCGGATATGATTAAAAGAGATAGTTAAATCATGACAAAGGATGTGTTTTATTTGCCTTCATTTAAACAATTAACAGCACAAAAAGAAGCACTTACTGAACAACCTTGGTATTCATTCGACTCAATTGATGATAACCACATCACTACACGACCAGGTGTCTATTGTATCGCAAGCTCAAAGGATAAAGGGGCCTCGAAACAGATTATTTATATTAATCAAACTGATAACCTAAAAAATCATCTTACAAGCTATGTCAGCATAACAAACATAACTACTTCGAAGTTAGAAAAGGCACTGGTTAATGATCCGCATCTCACGGCTATTCGTAGTATTGAACAAGCACACATCTATCTGAAAAACGACTGTTATTACAAATTTTCACAAATTGATGATACACGTGAACGCCTTTTCTTAGAACACAGTCTTAAATTCACTCTATCACCACGTTATTTAACTGTCAGAGCAAATTAACGTGGTGTTTTTGAATATTGTACAAACTCACTTGGTAACAGATGTGTATACTTTTTAAAAATATCAATAAAATAACGATAGTTATTAAACCCCACATCTAACGCTATCGTGCTAATTTTGTCTTCACCTTTTTCTAACCGAATAATGGCCTGAGCAATACGATAACGATTCAAATAATCATTAAACGTGTAGCCTGTCAGCGCTTTAAACCGCTTATTCAAATGTGTCTTGCTACGATTTACCTGTTCCGCAACATCGGTGACGGTGATTTTCTCTGCATAATGTTCTTCAATTAAGGTGAGTAATGCTTGTACACTTTTTGAACTTATCGTGGTTTTTTCTGTTTGATTAAAGACAAATAATTCACGGTGGCTCACTTCTTGTATTTTTTGATTAAACAATTCGTATTGTTTTTGAACTGTCCGTCTATCTTTACAACGCGTCAGCACGTCCTCTAATTCATCGTGATTTAACGGCTTCAATAAATAGTCAGTGACACCGTATCTTATCGCCTGTTTCGCCTTATTAAAATCATTATAGCCTGATATAATAATCGTTAAGAACACAAATGCTTTCCCTTCAAAATACTTTAAGACATCCAACCCACTCATCAAAGGCATGTTGATATCAAGCAAAACAATGTCCGGTTTTATAGCTTCAATCTGTTGAACAGCACTGTGACCATCACTTGCCTCTCCACAGATGACACATCCTGCTTTTTGCCAATTAACACTCATCTTTAGTCCTTCTCTAATGATATCTTCATCATCGACCAGCAATACTTTCAACACCCTCATCACCCCCTATTAGTGGCAGTCTTAATTGAACACAGGTCCCTTTACCTCGTTCCGACTTAATCGTTAGTCCATAAGCTGCACCGAACATCAAATAAATACGTCGATGGGTATTATAGAGCCCCACGCTATTCGATTTGTTTTCCGTAGCTTCAAACCTCAATTGAATGTCTTTTAAACGTTCACTGTCAATACCGCCACCATCATCGATAACGGTTAATAAACAGTGATTCCCTTCACGTTCCACCCTAATTGTGATAGAGAGCTTCGTTTTTAGATGTATATTTCTCAAAGAGGTTTTCATCGGTCAATTTTGATTTGTTCAGTCCGCCAAACATGACATCTGCATAAGGTTTATCCTTTTCAGATGAAATTCGCTTGAGTAATTCACCAGTGCCTGCAGATACTAGTTCGACCTTAATACCTGTTTCGTCTTCGAACATCGGTATCAATGTATTAACAATATTTTCACTGTTTGGTGAATAGACAACTAGTGTTTTATCTTCTTTTTTATCTGATTCTTTTGAAGAACTCTCATTCCCACACGCTACTAAAACAGTCATTAATAATAATGCAACAACCAGTAAACCTGCCATTTTTTTCATTGGTAAATCCTCCTTAGTTTTGATAATTAAATCATATCACATACTAAAGCGCTTACAATGCTAATATAGAACACTTTTACGCACTATAGAACAGCTGTTAAAGTCTAATAACACCTCAATACAATTGACTTCTCACAACAGAAATGTTAACCTTAGACTCATCATTTAACGCGTTAAAGCGTGTTGGTTAAGGAGCTTTTATTTATGAAACATCGTTCTGCTATTATCGAGGCGTTATTATTACTCAGCCTCATTCTCATTATTTTAGGTGTTAGTGTTATTAAATACCACCTTGCGCCACAAGTACCTATCCTCGTTTGTATCGGCCTGTTGCTCATTTGGGCAAAAGTACATCGTGTCGCTTGGCAAAAAATCCATACCGGGATTACTAACGGGATTGCGACTGGACTCATTCCGATGATTATTTTCATTCTCATCGGTGCCTTGATTGGCGTTTGGATTGCTGCTGGCATAATTCCATCCATGATGTTTTATGGCTTTCATCTTATCAATCCGCAGTTGTTTATCCCCTCAGTGTTTGTGATTAGTGCCATCGTTGGTGTAGCAGTCGGCAGTGCTTTCACTGTTGTGTCAACCGTTGGGATTGCCTTCTTAGGAATTGGCTTGTCGATGGGCTTTTCACCTGCGATTATTGCTGGGGCTGTTATTTCAGGCGCTGTCTTTGGTGACAAAATGTCTCCTTTATCCGATAGCACCAATTTAGCAGCTGCCATTGCAGAAGTTGATTTATTTTTACATATCCGTAATCTGATGTGGACGACCATTCCAGCTTTTTTTATCGCCTTAATCGGCTTTTGTTTGCTCGGCTTAACCAAAACGGCCACTTCGTTCGATCAAATCACAACAATTTCAACAGCATTGGCTGCCAATTTCTCGATTAATTGGTGGGTTTTACTGCCACTTCTCCTCATCTTCTTATGTGCTCAATTGAAGTTACCGGCAATCCCCACACTTTTTTTATCGATTGGCGTTGGGGTCATCATCCTGCTACTGACCCAAAAACATTCCGTTCAATCCGTTGCTGCCATTATTCAAGATGGCTATGTCGCACGAACAAACAACGAACTGCTTAATTCTCTTCTTACCCACGGTGGCATCCAAAGTATGATGTGGTCAATTTCATTAATTATTTTAGCTTTAGCCTTAGGTGGGTTGCTCGTTGAACTCGGTATTATAAAAACACTAATGGACGCCTTAATTCGACAACTAACAACTACTGGGCAGTTAATTTTAACAACCGCCCTTAGTTGTATCGGCATCAATTTACTAATTGGCGAACAATATTTAGCAATTATTTTACCTGGAAACGCCTTTAAATCAACTTATGAGAAGGCTGGTCTTCATCCATTAGCACTTTCTCGTGTACTCGAAGATTCCGGTGCCGTGGTCAATTCACTTGTTCCGTGGAGTGTCAGCGGTGTATTTATGGCTTCGACCTTAGGCGTTGCAACGATTGAGTATTTACCCTATGCTTTTTTCTGTTTGCTCTGTCCCTTGCTTACTGTATTAGCTGGGTTCACAAATCTGAGTATTAAAAAAACTAACAAGTCAACTATCTAACTAAAAGATAGTTGACTTTAGTAATAGAAAAACTGTATCCTTGTATTATTATAAGTAATGTAAGGAGTGGCTCATTTGAGACGAATACTAGCACCGGCACGTCAGCGTCAACTACTTTTCATCGAAACATTAATTGACAACGATGATTGGATTACTCTAGCTTCAATCTCACAAAAAATCGGCTGTTCAGAGCGTATTTTGAAAAACGACATCACTGATCTCAACTTACTATTTGCACCGTTTTCCATTGATACGTCACGTAAAAATGGTGTACGCATCGAGTACCCCGTTAATTATTCGATTGACTATATTTATACCGTTTTTCTGCAAGAAAGTATCGAGTTTAGATTATTAGAAATGCTTTTTTCAGCCAAAGATGTTAGTGAATCTGATATTTATGAGACGTTATACATCAGTGACTCTAGTCTTAAGCGTTTAATTAACCGTGTCAATGTCATATTAGCTGAACATTCCATTTACATCTCAACTAAGCCTTATAACCTATGCGGTGATGAATTAGCCATTCGTAATTTCATCACACATTATTATGGTGAAAAATACCCTCGTGGTAACTTGCCCTATTCAACAGAGCAATTGAATTTTTTAACAGCTGTGTTCAAACGCTTCGCAAAAAAAATCGATATCACGCTGAATTATCCAGATGTCAACCAGTTACGTTCAGCGACCTTATCTAACATTATTCGGATGCAGCAAGGGTACTCCCTTCCAAATATTACTGCTACCCCTTCGTTTGAATGGGTCATTACAAACATGTTAGAACAAACCGAAATAGAGCATCAATTTTTACACTTATTCGGCATTGTCTTAACTCCTGATACCGTGCGTGAAATATTATATGTGTTTTCAAAACCTGACTTTGTTTTTAATGCCTCTCATTTAAAACAAAAAGTCCTTTCACACCCTGACACAATTGGCGTTACCGTGACTTATATTGAATCATTTTTAACTGATTTGTCGAATGACTTAGACCTCCCAATTGATGACATCGAGCAGCTCACCTTTGAAATATTCAACATCACTGTTTGGTCAAGCGGCTTAAATTACATACTATTTAATAAGAAGGAATCATTTTTACACTATGTAACGACCGAATATCCCAATTTCGTAAATAAAGTCAAAGAAGCACTGCCACGATTGATTTTTATCTCTGATTATCAATGGAAAGAGGCCTCTTTTAACGAGTTTTTATATACTATTATGATCCATTGGCCTAACTTAACAAAACATCTCATTGAACAGATTAAACCGATTAGAGTCGGCGTGTTTTGTGATTTTGACGAAGAACATTCACACCTTATTATTGACATTCTTAACCATCATTTTGGTTCTCATGTTCAAAGCCAAGTACTCGAAGCACTTGAAGAAGCTGAAGCACTCGAAGAAAGCCGAGAATACGATGTCATTTTAACGACAATTTCAAATATGTCATTCAAATCAAACCATACAATCTGTATTAACTCGATTCCGACAATACATGACTGGAAAACAATTCAAAAAATCATCAGTCAAAATGATGTGCACACTAATGCTGTTGCTACAAAATTCATTTCTTTTGAAAACCGCTAAGACAATTAAAAAGAAGTCCTTCGATAGAGCCATTAGTAATGGTATCATTGAAGGACTTCTTTTTAGTTTATTTAAATACGAACCATTTACTTGCAACATAGTTAACCGCAATAACGACAACATTTGCTGCTATTTTAGCCACAAGTGTTGGCATTCCCAAATGGATACAACCAAACGTAACCACAATATCAATCAAAAGGGATGCGAGTCGAACACTTACAAATGACATTGCTTCAATCACGGTCGCTTGCCGTGTTTTGTTATGACTACGAAACACCCAATACTTATTACTGACATAGGCAAATAGTAACGCACAGACATTCGCTATCGTCACACTCCAAGATACATTTAAAACCGTTGTCTCATCCATTAAATAAAAAACACTAAGATTAACTAGTGTTGTTACACCGCCCATTAAAACATAGAGAATCAATTCTTTTTGAAATAACTTTACCATCATAATCTCCTTTGATTCATTGATTTATCTTAGTTTATCATGAAGTTTAGCTTCACGACCAGTTACACTCTCATTCCATCAGATGATTATTAGTTTCTTCCAGCTGTACTATGTGGTATAGTTCAGTTATCTAGTAATCGGTTACATTAAAACCAGTCCCCATGCTTACTTTAGTATAAAAATAAACTAACAAAGGAGTTTTTAGATGAACTTTTTCAAACGGGCACTCACGAGTATTTCTCGTAAAAAGGGTAAATCACTCTTGCTTTTTGCGATTGTTTTTATTTTAGGGAACGTGATTGCAGGAGCAGTTTCGATTTCACAAGCAACAAATAAGGTTGAACAAACCGTCAAAAATCAACTTGGCGCACAAGCAACGATTGATTTATCGAAAGAAAAGATGAAACAATTGATGGACGCCTCCGAGGATGAGGAAGTTGATTATCCAAAACCGCCTTCAAAAGATGTTATTACTAAAATTGGACAGCTTGATACGGTTAAATATTACGACTATAATATTTCCGATTACTATAATTCGAAAAAGGTGAAAGCTTATCTGTCGCCTGAAGATGAAAAATACGGTAATAGTAGCTCTTTGAGCATCCGAGGTGTGCAATATGCCCCTTTAATTGATGTGAAAGAAAACAAAATCAAGCTTGATAGCGGCACGACCTTTACAGATGACCAAATTAAAAATGGTGCTAATGTTGTCATCGTTTCTTCACAGGTCGCTAAGCTCAACAACCTCTCTGTTGGCGATAACTTTTTAGTAGACAATGTGTACCTTTCTTATGATGATGATAAAGAAAAAGAACTCTTTTCTAAGGAGTATTCTTACAAGGTGATTGGTATTTTCACACCAACAAAACTAGATACAGCAAAAAAACTCAGCGCAGATAAAAAAGCTGAACAAGAATGGCAAGCAAATGAACAAATTAACACCATCTATTTACCTAACAAAGTCGTTTCAAAAGCAAACACTGCTTTCCAAAAAGAAGCAATGAAAAAAGATAAAAATTCCGCTGAAGGTATGACCGAAGCTGAACTGGCAGAATACACTAAGAATATCGGTAACGAGGACGGATACGAGTCTGTTTTCGTAGTAAAAACACCTGAGGATATGCCTAACTTCGTTGCCGACGCTTCAACCATCTTACCAAAAGATTACGCGATTGTTTCAGCTCAAGATGACTACGACTCCATTTCTGGCTCGATGAACAAGGTCGCTAAGTTTTCAAAATACATCTTGTTGGCAGCTGCTGCAGCCTCGGTCATTATTTTGACGCTCGTTATCATTTTATTTATCCGCGATCGTAAAAAAGAATTAGGCATTTACCTGTCATTAGGTGAAAAGAAACTTAAAATCATCGGTCAAATTTTCATTGAAGTGCTACTCGTAGCTTTTATCGCGATTTCATTGTCGCTCTTCACTGGTAATCTCCTTGCCAAAAACGTGTCGACTTCATTGATTACGAATGATGCCAAGACTGACGATATGAACGGTGGCTCAATGTCCTATTCACACTTTAGCACAAACTCAACAGTGGACTTTGATTCGGTTAAAGATGCTTATGCGGTAACCATTGATGCCCCTTATATCGCACTCTTCTATCTCTTTGGTCTTGTCACAGTGATTTTATCAACCGTTCTACCCATGCTTTATATTTTACGACTCAATCCTAAAAAAATAATGATGTAAGGACGTGACTGCTATGAGTATTTTAACTGTCAAAGATGTCGATTATTTTTACCAAGACGGTGATCGTCAGCGCTATATACTAAAAGATACCAATCTCACCTTTGAAAAAGGCAAATTTTATACGATTGTTGGCCAGTCTGGCTCTGGTAAATCAACTTTTTTATCATTGATTAGTGGATTGGATACCCCTCATAAAGGTGATATTTTATATCACAATGAAAACATCAAAACAATCGGCTATGAGCAATATCGTCGCAATGATATGAGTATTATTTTTCAAAGTTACAACTTAATTCCTTATTTAACTGCCGTCGAGAACGTGCTTGTTCCAATGTCAATTACAACCAATGAGATTCCCAGCGACCATCAAGAAGTTGCCTTAAATCTCCTTGATTATATCGGTTTAAATCGCGACAAGGCGACGCGTGTCGTGACACAATTATCTGGTGGAGAACAACAGCGAGTTGCGATTGCCCGAGCATTAGCGACCAATGTCGATATTATTTTAGCAGATGAGCCGACCGGAAACCTCGATGAAGAAATGGAACAAGAAATCGTAGCGATTTTCAAGGAGCTCGCCCATCAGCATAATAAGTGTATAATTGTTGTAACGCATTCATCAGAAATCGCAGAATTGTCTGATGAAACGTACTATTTGCACAAGGGGGCTTTTAGCAAAGATGAGTGATTTTTTATCTAATTTTGAAAATAAAAATTACCAAAAACGCAATGGTGAAACGCCTAAGAGTGACCCACCTAAACAGACACCTTCTCCCAATACGGCAAAGGTTAAAACTAACGAAACCAATAAGCCTAAGGTCTCAACTGGTTCAAGGTCGACTAAAAGCACACGCTCTACTTCAGCAGATGATGTCAATCCGAATGAAAACATGATGATTGACCCGACTTATCAAAAGAAGAAGCGTAAAAAACGACTTATAATTACTGCTATTTGTGTTATCACAATTGGTTTATTATGGTGGTTATACTTCAGTATGACACATGTGCCTTTACCCAATTTTGTTGATAAGAATATTAGCGAGGTTCGCACCTGGGCGAATACAAATAATATTACCATTGAAACGGAGCAAAAATACAACACTAAAACTGACGCAAATATCGTCTTAGCACAAAATAAAAAAGTTAAAACACAGATTAAAAAAGGCAGTGTGTTAACGGTGACGCTTAGTATTGGTCCCAATCCAGATGAAGTGATTAAGCTGCCACAATTTAAAGAAATGACCAAAAGCGAGGCCCAGCAATGGATTGATAGTCAAAAAGCTGAAAACATTTCGATCACAGATGAATTCAGTGCTAAAATCGCCAAAAACAAATTTATCAAGCAACGTTTTCTAGCTGATGATGTGTCTGAAACGAACTACAAGCGCAAAGATCAATTACTGCTTTACTATTCTAAAGGTGTCGAAGTATTCGAAAAAAACATCGATGTTCCTGATTTCAGCAAGAAAACAAAAGATGAAGTGACTCAGTGGGGTCAAGATAACGATGTCAAAATCACGTTTGAAAATGGCACCAGTGATTCAATTGAAGTCGGTACGGTTATCTCACAAAGTTTAAAAAAAGGCACTAAAATCGCCAAAAAATCACAGGTAACTGTGACAATATCGACCTTACAAGTACCAAACTTCAATGACTATACCCTTGAATCAGCGGCTGAGATTGAAGGGATTTCGACCAATATTAAGAAGCGCTTCTCTACGAGCGCACCTTATGGCTCGTTAATCTCACAATCACTCGAAGCTGGTACTTTCATCGATGATAAGGCGAATGACAAAGCGATTACGGTCGTTTATTCAGCGGGTAAGCCTTATTTAAAAAGCTATTTTGGTAGTTTAGAGGGGGAATTGGCTGAATCCTTCTACAATGATTACACCGTTAACGGCGCCAATATTAACTATACGATTCATAGTGTCGATTCGGCTGAAGAACGAGGCACAGTCGTCGAAATGAGTAATTACAACGCCTATGTGGCGATGGACTACACTGTTTCAATTGGCATTAGTAATGGCAGTGGCTACACTCCAACCGCCGACAACACACGTGCTGACGATGAGTCAGACGTTGTTGGGGATACTGAAGAAGCCGTTCTTCCTTCTGATACGAAAAAAACAGCTTCTTCTGATTCAAACGACTAGCAAAAAAGCGGTTCTATAATTTATGGTGTTGGTGAATTTTCACTGATGCCTATTTTTTCGTAAAAAAATAGCAACATTTTCAAAATCCCTATAATATTAAGTCACCACAACAAATTTATAAGGGGGATTCGACAATGTCAGCTATCACTTTTAACAATATCGCGAATTCCTCTGGAATTACAGATGAAACTATTTCTTTTCCAAAAACATGGTGTTTAACTCAGTTAATTAAAGGTGTTTTAAGCACTTGTTATTTTGGCACACTCTCTTACACACCCTCACGGTGTGCGAATTGCGGCTTCAATAATAAAACAGTTAAACTCATTAAACACGGAACTAAACTATCACGTATCACACTCCTTAAAACCAATAACCTTCCAACCTATCTCTTTTTAAAGAAGCAACGCTTCTTATGTAAAGGATGTAAAACAACCTTTATCGCTTCAACTTCGATGGTAAAACGAAATTGTTTTATCTCCAAACGTGTCATCCAAACACTAGCTGCCGAAGGACAGTTTATTACTTCTGAAAAAGATATCGCTTTTAGACAGAGTGTTTCAACAACTACTGTTAATCGTACTTTACACCAATGGTCTCCTCAATTCAAACCGAACTATCAAAGGCTTCTACTACATCTTTCAATGGATGAATTCAAATCGGTAAAGAGTGCTGATAGTCAGATGCGTTTTATTTGCACTGATGCGAAAAAATATGAAATCATTGATATCCTCCCATCTAGAAGATTGCATCATCTCAGAGATTACTTTTTAAATTATTCATATGAAGCGAGAGCCTCAATAATAAACGTGCAGCGTCATGACGTTTGTGAAGGCGACTCTAGCGGGAAAAGTGGCAGCTGAATACCCCACAGCGAAGCGCGGAGGATGAACCGTCACCCGCAGAAAGCGTCCTTCACATTAGGAATGACTACAAAAAAAGCAGCTACCAAAAAAGGTAGCTGCAAAAATGACTTATTTTACTAAATTTTGAATAACAACACTATTTGACATAGAGCCAAAAAAGCCCCGATTATTATTAGTTAAATATAATATAAGTTATCTGACGGATAAACTGGATCGCAGGTAATATCCATGCCGAGTTTACGTAATGTTTGCTCATCATAATCATTTAACATGACTGTTGAATGTGCTTGAACATCCGTTAATTCAGAAATTTTCTCATACGCAAGTTGTGCTGTTGGGTTTGTTACCGCGCTAATTGATAAGGCAATTAACACTTCATTTGCCGTCAATGCTGTCATCTTATCGTGTAACTCATTACGTTTCATGTCTTGAATCGTTTGTAAAATGACCGGTGATAATAATAAAATATCATCTGAAATATTAGCTAACGTTTTAATCGCATTTAAAATCGCTGCTGCACATGGATCCATTAAATCAGATGTACGTCCGGTTACAATGCGGCCATCGTTTAGTTCAAGTGCAATAACAGCTGGCATCATGTCCGAGATATTGTTTTGTGCTTTCAGACGTAAAGCATAGTCACGGGCTGGTGTGACCGCTAAGCGATCTTCTTTCTTTAACTCAACTTCTTCCATAATTAACTTAATGCGATTTAAAGCATCTTCGTCAAGCAAGCCCTTTTTAAAATCACATTCAGTCGCAAAACAACGGCGGATGATTTCTTGTTTCGACGCTTCTGTAATCGCATCATCATCTGTAATACCAAAGCCAACACGGTTAACGCCCATATCTGTTGGCGAATGATATACCGTTTCTTTACCCGTAATTTTTTCAATCATTCGTTTAATAACAGGGAATGTTTCCACATCACGGTTATAATTAACGGCCAATTTATCGTAATAATCTAAGTGGAAGGAGTCAATCATGTTGACATCTTTCAAGTCAACCGTTGCCGCTTCATAGGCAATATTAAGCGGATGTTTTAATGGCACATTCCAAACAGGGAATGTTTCAAATTTGGAATAACCGGCTTCGCGACCTTGGTGACTCTCGTGATACAGTTGATTCAAGCACGTCGCTAGTTTCCCACTACCTGGTCCCGGCGCGGTTACTACAACGATAGGTTTTGTCGTTGGAATATAAGGGTTTTTGCCAAAGCCTTCATCGCTGACAATTTTATCGATATTCGATGGGTAATCTTCGATTGCTGCGTGTTTGTAGACTTTAATATCACGTCGCTCAAGCTTGTTAATGAATAATTTAGTCGAGGGTTGGCCGCTGTAACGCGTAATGACCACACTGTTGACTTCAAGGCCATAACCACGGAATTCATCAATTTGACGTAAAATATCTTTATCATAGGTAATACCATAATCACCACGGATTTTATTACGTTCAATATCGCCTGCATAGACACACATTAAAATTTCAGCTTTATCGCGCAATTTTTGTAACAGTTTAATTTTAGCATCTTCATCAAAGCCTGGGAGTACACGCATCGCATGTTTATCACCAATCAATTTACCACCAAATTCAAGGTATAATTTATCGTAATCATTGACACGTTCTAAAATAAATTTTGATTGTTCATCGATGTACTTTTGTGGATCAAAACCAATTTTCTTCATTTACTTTACCCCCGTTATCTTCGTTAGTTGCGGTGTTCATTCCAACACATATTCTTCTATTATAGACGTTTCGACTAGATTGACAAGTTTTTTTAACAACCGAAGAGCAACTTTTTTTTTCGCTAATTGCCGTATCTTGCTACAATAGCCTTTGTAACTTGAGGCATTCAATAATTGATAGTATTTTGCGATAAATCCAATCGAATCATAAGCCGATAGATGTGTTTTGTGCGCTAAATTTGTTACAGTTAACTCAAAGAGCACTCGTGCTCATCACATATTAAAGGAGTTTTATGATGAAACTAAGTATTTTAGATCAGGCCGTTGTGCCAAAAAACACAGACGCGGCAACAGCTTTAACGAATGCTGTTGAACTAGCCATCTTAGGAGAAGAACGTGGATATGAACGGATTTGGTTAGCTGAGCACCATAATAATAACGGGATTGCTAGTTCCGCACCAGAAATTACAATTGCCCATATTGCAGCTAAGACGAAACACATTCACGTCGGTACCGGTGGCACGATGGTAATGCATTATGCGCCCTATAAAATGGCGGAAACATTTAAGACACTCAGTGCGCTCTCGCCAGGCCGAATTGATTTTGGTGCAGGTCGTGCACCTGGAGGCGATCATTACTCAACACTTGCCTTAGCGGAAGGTCGTGCCCCTGCTTATGACGGTGCATATGCTAAAATCCAAACGACACTCGACCTTATGAACGATCAAACAAGCAGTGATCCTCTATACCAAAATGCCTTCGCAGTGCCAACAAACGTGACACTACCAACTGCTTGGTTGCTCGGTTCAACAGGAAACAGCGCCAAAGAGGCTGGTCGGATGGGCCTCGGTTATTCGTACGCGCAGTTTTTCACCGGGCAAATGGACGCCGCTATTTTCAAACAGTATCGTGAACAGTTTACACCTTCTTATTTTATGGAACAGGCACAAATTAGCGTCTGCTACATGGTAACAATTGCGCCGACCTTGGCCGAAGCCGAATACGAAGCACTCCCAGCTGATATCGCACGCCTGCACTTAATGCGCGGGCAACTGATGCAGCGGTTATCACCCGAAGAAGCCCAAGCTTACCCCTTAACTGAGGCAGATAAAGCCGCTATTTTAAAAAATCGGACGGCTCACCTCGTCGGTACCCCGGCGATGATTAAGGCAAAACTCGAAGCTGATGAGGAGACCTATGGCTTTGATGAGGCAATGATTTTATGCCCACCTTATGCCCAATCAAAACGCCTTGAAATGTATCATTTATTGGCAGATACAATGATGAATTAAACGTACTTTAAAGCATTTTTAAACTGCAGTGATTGAAAAAAATAACGCATCGACTATTTCCCGTCGATGCGTTATTTTTGAAGTCACCCAAGTTTAGGCTTTAAATACTGGAGAAATTGGAACTGCGTTTACCTTCTGTCTCGGAGCAAACCACATCGGTTTGCTCCTTTTTGTCTCCGATTAATAACTAACTACTTCACTCGTTTAACAGCAGTCGCTAAAAACAGCACATATCGAACCAATACGTAACCAACCATCACACAGGCAATTGCAGTCTCAATCATTGCAATGTTTTTCAGCCATGGATACGTCACTAAATAATGATAGCTCATCATACAAGCAGTGGCTGAAATTACAAAAGGAAACGTCAAGGCAGCGTAACTTGGATAAAACGGTAAACGCAAGATTTTTGGCAGTTGCACTAAGACAAACACATAAAGCAGTTGCGCTAACGCTAGTAGAACGTAGGCTAACCAATTTTGATTGCCTTCTGAGATTGTGAGGTAGCCAGCTAAACAGAGCGACGCAGGCGCTGTTATAATACCGATTAACGGCATCGTTGGTTCTGGCATCGTCGTCGCAAAGTAAACACGTGTTAGTACAAGTGGTAATAGTACAACATATAAAGCGAGACCAATCCAGAGAAAAACGTGACCGATTGTTGGGTAAAAGGCCGGACTCGTAATAGCGATGACCCCAATCCCAATATAAAGCACAAACCAACTCGGATAGACGTTTGTTAATTGCCATGGAAAGACGAACCAATATGTAAAATAAACCATTAAGCCTACTTGTAACACAATCGCCCCGAGCCAAAGTAGCTGCGCAAAGGTTTGCAACCCTTCAATTGCTACGAGATAAGTTGCTAATATTAATAAACACATCGTAAACGTCGGTGTTACCGCCACTACTAATGGGTTTTTAAAATCAGCCTTGACCGCTTCAAAACTGATGACACATTTCAACACGATTAACACTATAATCACCGAGGCGAGACTCGCTAAACAATTAGCCACCACTGGTAACTGCCACAGTTTTAATAAATTACCTAAGGCCGCTAATGCCAATGCAACCCCTGCGATTGGTAATGGCAGCTTATTAAAAAATACTTTCACGTGCTAAACTCCCCTTCGATTTGTTTCTTATTCTTCTATGTTACAATACTCTTAAGCATAAATAAAATCGTATTTTTGTATGAACATCATAAAATTTCATAATGTGGGAGGGATTCAATGTTCAAACTTATTGCAACGTTCATCGCTGTCTATGAACACAATAGCTTCACTAAGGCTGCTGAACAGCTCTTTTTAACACAGCCGACTGTATCTGGGCATATCAAAAAGCTTGAGGATGAACTCGAGTGTCAGCTGTTTATTCGGACGAGCAACCAAGCGATTACTGCTTGCCAATCGGCTCATCAATTTTATCCACAAGCAGTGAGTCTTATCTCTAAATGGGAGCTAAACAAACAAGGCCTCCATGATGAGAAACAACTACAGCAACCGCTTCATTTCGCCGCATCGTTAACGATTGGCACCGAACTAATGCCACATTTAATATCTTATTTATCAGATATATATCCTAAAAGCGACATTCGACTCACGATTTGTAATTCAACCGACGTCATCACCTTGATGGAAACCGCACGCTGTGACCTTGGTTTCATCGAATCAGATGTCATTTCAAGTCAGTTAAGCATCCTTCCACTTTGTGATGACCGACTGATCAAAGTGAGTGCTCCAAACGATCATTGGTTGATTCGCGAGCAAGGATCTGGCCTCTATCATTTTACCAATCGTTATTTGGCGACACAAAACATTTCTCCTAGCGGAACAACCGTTGTTAACAGCAATGAAGTACTCGTGAAATTAGCGAATGCTCAACTGGGTAACACGCTGCTTTCGGAACGCTATTTACCAAGACTAACCGTCCCAACCACCTTTTTAACTGACGAAATGACACGCCAATTTTCACTTGTTCATCAAGAACAACAGTTAGAAGATGTCTTTTTTGCTAAGTTAATACAGCGGATAATTACATTTACCGCAACCCTTTAAAAAACCACGTCAGCTGTTGCAGCTGACGTGGTTTTCACTTATTTACGGTACCGAAAAGCGAGACCTTTTAAGAAGTTACGGGCAAATTTATCGCCACATTGTTTAAAGTTACGGTGGTCATCTTTACGCAAGACAGCACTTAATTCCCCTTTTGATAAATACACGCCGGCATCATCTAAGATTTCAAGCATATCTTCACTTGTTAACGCTAAGCCAATTTTAACTTTTTTGAGAAGCAGGTTGTTAATGTGACGAATTTCTTTGCTTTTTAACTGGGGTGGTAACACTTGATCGTCTTTAGGACCACGTTTGAACGTAATAAAGCCATTAAAGAATGAATCAATCAGCGCATTATCACATGATTTAACGTACACATTACCATCATCTTCACTCGATAATAAATATTGTTGTTTCGTTAACATGTCTTTGACGTCTTGCAATGTCACCTCAACGCCGCCTAGGCGGAACATTTCGACCATATCAATATCCTTCATGTCTAAGGCGTAACGCAAGCGTAATAAAATATCATTGTTATTCATTTAAATCCTCCATCTATTCTCTGATTTTCATCTCACTACTCAGTATACTTCACTATGAGAATCGATGCATGTTTTTTTGATTGCGATAGCACCTTACTTGTCTTTAATAATTTGAACGTCTTCATACCGGTTGTAAGCGGTCGTTTCAATCGTATAGCCATTCACACGCTTATTAACCGGGCTAACACTGTAGCGATATAACGTCGGTGCGACAGGCACATCATCCATCATTAATTGTTGCCATTCATCATACACTTTTTTACGGTAATCATGGTCAAATGCCGCTTCAGACTGCCCATCAGCCATCAATCGATCGTTAGCCTCACTCGTGTAGCGCGGATAGTTAAACGAAGCCTTACGCCCATACAATTCGGATGGATTCATATCCGTGCCCGTTGACCAAGCCCCCATGTAGATATCGATAGCTTTATCATCCTTTTGGACCCGATCATAAAAGGAGTTAAATTCCATCGGACGCCCATCGGTTAATTTGACCTCAATCCCAATGTCTTTCCAGTTTTGAATGTAAAAATCATTGAGTGGTTCCGATTGCTTATCACCCGTCATGGCAGCCATCTGAATCACAAGTTCTTTGCCATCTGGTGTCCGTCGATACGCTTCACCTTCTTTTTGCTCATAACCTGCCTCATCGAGAATTTGATTGGCTTTTTTCGGGTCATAGGGATAGCCTTTTATGTTAGCATCGTGAAAACTCTTGAAACTCGGAATAATCATTGAATTGGCGGGCCAACGCAGGCCTAAATAAATTTTCTCACCGACTTCGGCATTGTTCATCGCATACGCCATCGCTTGGCGCAGTTTCACATCGGCCATTTTCGCCTTCGGATCCATGACATTTTCACCCTTCTTTTGATCAAACTTACCGAGTTTGAATCCTAAATAAGAGTAGGCTAAGTCCTCCTTGCCGAGAAAAGTAACCGTGTCGATTTCATGTTTAGGATCATATTGGGTCGATGGATACCCAAGGGCAATATCAATTTTCCCTTGTTTTAACCCTTCATTGATCGTGTCCGGGCTGGCGACACTCAGTGTCACACCCGCAACCTGTGCTTTTTTACCGAAGTAATGTTCATTTGGCGAAAACTTGACCGATTCACCAGTTACCATCGAATCAATTTTATATTGACCATACCCTACCGGTGTTTTACGAACCGGATCAGAGGCACTCATCTTACTCACTGGGATATCTTTATAAGCACTGCGCTGCATCGCATACGACCACAGGCCAGTTTTAACGGCTGGATTGGCTTGCGTGTATTTAATTTCAGCTGTTTTTTTATCAACCACTCTGAGCCCGCTAATTTTATCAGCCTTGCCCTCATGATAAGCGGTCATCCCTTCAATATTTTCGAAAATCTCGTCGTAGCGAACGCCATCGTAATCTTTATTGCCAATGACTTCAAACGAGAAGAGGTAGTCATCAGCGGTAACAGGTTCTCCGGTTGACCAATTCAAGTCATCATGTAGCTTGACCGTAATGGTACGGTGATCATCGGAGTAATCGACACTCGCACCACCGTCATTCGTAATGTTAAAATCCTCATCAATGCTAAATAACGAGGGGTAAAAAAAGCTGAGCACATTGCTATCAGGTGCACCCGAGTAAAAATTCGGATTTAAAATACCTTGAAAGGGTGTATCGGATACTAACGCCACATTTAAAACGGCGTCGGGATCAGCCTCACCTTCAACCTTTGTTGTTAACGGGAATTTTGTATCGACTTTCTTTGATTTTTTGGCCGTATCGGTCGAACTACAGCCGGCTACAACAAGTGCCACTATTACGGTTAAGATGAGTAGTAAAAAACGCGGATATCGTTTCATGTTCTTCTCCTCCTTATCGTCGTCTCTCATGTCACTGCTTACATCACACGCCGTTGTTTCGCATCGGTCGCTCGTTTGATCGATTGTCCGATGAAATTAATGCTTAACATTAACGTTAAAATTAACAAACACGCTGGCAGCCACATCCACCAATAATGTTGAATGATGGTCGGATTGGTCGCATTGCTTACAAGTGTGCCTAAACTGGGGGTGCTTTTTGGCAGACCGAACCCTAAATAAGATAACCCTGTTTCGATGCCAATGTTGCCAGCTAATGTTAACGTTAGATTGACCACAATCAATGAACTGACATTCGGTAAAATTTGGATAAAGATAATTTTCCAATGTGGCGTGCCCAAGGTTCGTGATGCATTGACGTAGTCGGCTTGTTTTTCGGCCAAGACCTTCGCTCGAATCAATCGGGTTTTACCAACCCATAAAAAGCCTGACATCACCATGATGAACGTCCAAATCGTATAGCTTGGAATAATCGTGACGACCACAATAATGAGCATGAGCATCGGTAAAATATAGACAAAATCAACCAGGCGCATAATGATATTGTCGACCCATCCGCCAAAGTAGCCTGCTAAAAAGCCGAATGTTAGACCAATAAACGCCGCGATGAGCGTAATGCTCAAACCAATCGTAAATGAATTGCGGGCGCCTATAATCAACTGACCAAACACATCACGCCCTGCCATATCCGTTCCGAGCCAATGGGTTGTACTTGGACTTGCTTGAATCGCAGCTAAATCAACATATTGTAAACTCACCTGATTAATCCACATGCTTGAGCCATAAATAACGAGTAAAAATAAGGCCACAAAGACGAGTGAGGCAATTGCCCATTTATCGTAGCGCCACTCGTTCACAATTAGTTTTAAGGTCGAAGGTTCGACTTGGTTCGTCTGACGTGTCATCGTTTCCTCCCGTCTTTAATCCACCCGAATCCGGGGATCAATCATGCTTATAATAATGTCACTGAGGAGCGTCCCAACTAAGGTCAAAATACCGGCGATCATTAACAACGCAGTAACGACTGGAAAATCGCGTTGGGCAATCGATGACAGAAACAATTGGCCGATGCCAGGATAACTAAAGATTTGTTCGATAAAGATGTTGCCGGCGATTACACCGGTGATTTCTAGACCTAAAAAAGCCGATATTGGCATTAAGGCATTGCGTAAAATATGCCGTTGGTAGATGTTTTTTTCGGAGACACCTTTTGCACGGGCTAACTTCACAAAATCCTTCGGTTTCAAATCAATGATTTCATTGCGTAAAAATTGAATCGTCGTCGTTGTTTGTAACAGCGCAATCGTCAATGCTGGCAAGAACAGATGATGCAGTTTACTGACAAAATAAGCCCCTGTTCCTGGCAAGGCATTGGGCGAGACACTCCCCGCCGTCGGAAACAAATCGGCCTTAAAACCAAACACAAACAGCATCAGCAAGGCAAACACAAATAGCGGCATCGCATAGCTGATGTAATTGTAACCGACCACAAATTTATCGATGGCCCGTTCTTGGTAACGCCCGCTTAAAATTCCGAGCGGCAAGGCAATCAGGTACGTGAAGATGAGACTGAGGACGCCGAGCCAAAAACTATTGCCAATGCGGTCACCAATAATATGCGTTACCGGCACTTGATGCCCATAGGACGTTCCCAGTTCACCGTGAAACACATCGGTGATCCAACGGTAATATTGCAAATGCCATGGCAGGTCTATCCCTAATTGGGCGCGTAGCTCAGCAATCCGTTCAGGTGTTAAATTCGGCGTCTCAGCAATAATATTTGTGAGCGCATCGCCTGGCATTAATTGGGCCAAAATAAAAATCAACACACTCAATAGCGCTAACTGTGGCAACATAATGAACAGCCGTCGTACAATAAACTTCCCCATCACGCTTTCCTCCTCACTGCGGCAACGCTACAAAATGTGTTGGACTAATCGCCTGTAACGCATGCGGTTGGTCGTTGGCATCAAAAAAATGCTGATATTCCGCCTGATAGCGTTCAGCAGCAGCCTGTCGCACTATCTGTTGCTGGTGACGCTGGCGCGGATTACTGTTAGGAATCGCGGCGATTAAACGCTGAGTATAGATGTGTTGCGGATTGCGATAAATATCTGCCGCAGTGCCAGCCTCGACTAAACGGCCATTGTACATAATGCCAATATGATCACACATATGACGTACGATGCCGAGGTCATGACTTATAAATAAATACGTCAAGGCAAAGCGTGTTTGAATCGCTTTCATAAAATTGAGCACCTGTGCTTGGACTGAGACATCTAAGGCTGATACCGGCTCATCCGCCACAATAAAACGAGGATTGAGCATCAGACAGCGGGCAATCCCGATTCGTTGACGTTGACCGCCCGAAAATTCATGCGGGTATTTATAAAGATCATCGGCGTTTAAGCCGACCTGCTCAAGCATTGTTGCCACCCGCTCCTGCTCAGCTTGCTTCGTGAGTTTTTCAAAATTACGCAGTGGCTCAGCAATGAGCGACAACACCCGTTTTTTGGGATTGAGCGAGCTGTAAGGATCTTGAAAAATCATCTGAATGTCACGCCGAAGGGGATGACGATTAGTGCCAGTTAAGCGCGCTAAATTAGTGCCCTCATAATGAATACTACCGCTCGTCAGACGATTTAAGCCTAGAATTGCACGACCGATTGATGATTTACCGCAGCCGGATTCGCCCACTAAGCCGTAGGTTTTGCCCTCCTCAATTGCCAAACTCACACCATCGACTGCCTTCACTTGACCTGTAACCCGTCGCAACATACCACTGCGAATCGGATAATGAACCTTCACCTCATTGAGCTGTATGAATGACATCTGCGTTACCCTCCTCTTCTCGAAAGTGAAATGTGCGCCAGCATGTGCAACGGACATAGTGACCTGGTGACACTTCACGCAGTGGCGGATTAGACTCATGCGCATGCGCTGGCAGCCATGGAATACGGGGCGCAAACCGACAAGCCTGCCGATCAACGGCGGCTAAACTCGGCACCGCCCCTTCAATTACCCGTAACTGTGACTGTGGGGTGTTGAACTGCGGCATCGAAGCAAATAACGAACGCGTATAGGGATGATGTGGTGTTTTAAAGAGAGCATCCACTGTCGCCAATTCTACGATTTGCCCCGCATACATCACCGCGACCCGATCAGCCATTTCGGCGACAACACCTAAGTCATGCGTAATGAGCAACACACTGGATTGATAATCCGCCTTAATTGTTTGAAGCAAGGTGAGAATTTGCGCTTGAATCGTTACATCTAAAGCCGTTGTCGGCTCATCGGCAATGATTAACGCCGGGTTATTCACAATCGCTATCGCAATCACAACCCGTTGGCGCATCCCCCCAGACAATTCATGGGGATATTGTTGATAGAGACGTTGCGGCTGGGGCAGTCCGACTTGTTCGAGCAACTGATAAACCCGCTGCTTAATCGCTTCTCCAGTCAGCTTCGTATGCAACTGTAAATTTTCGGCAATTTGCTGGCCGACTGTCATTAATGGATTCAAGGCGGTGAGTGGGTCTTGAAATACTAAACTGATGGCATCGCCTCGCAGCCGATTCAATTGTGCGAGCGATTGTTGCAGTAACGGCTCACCTTGAAAGCTAATTTCACCGGTAATTCGCGTGGTCCGTTCATCATGCAACCCCATGATAGCTAACGCCAACGCACTTTTACCACAACCGGATTCGCCGACAATCGCTACGGTTTCATTGTTGCCAATGCTTAACGACACTTCATCAACAGCGGCATAATAATCACCTGCGCTATTAAATAAGGTGCTTAACTGTTTAAGTTCGATTAAAGGCTCCATCACCAATCCCTCCTTCAACTTCATCAGTAAGATATCTGACTTTTCGGACTATTTCACAATCAATGTATATTATCTGATGACGAATGTCAATTGATTATATGTTTTTTGCTATTTTATCCTTTTAGCTGTTGAATCCATCAAAAAAAGCTCCCTCGATAAGGGAGCCCAGATTGTAGACAAATTTGTTGATGAGCTGATAAGACTGAATAGCACTGCTGTCGAACAAACTTTAAAGACCTTTTAACTAAAAAACCGTTGGTACGTTTGCATCAACGGCAATTCTAGCGGTTTTGCTGTTCGCAGACCCGGCAAATCGAGGTTGTATATCGTACCTGCTAAGGCACCTAATAAGAACGGTGAATGCGTTGCAATCACAAACTGACAGTTTAAAAAACGGGCAGCATCACTAATAACGGCTGCTAATCTTAGCTGATTATCAGGTGAAAGCGAGACCTCCGGTTCATCTAACAAATATAAACCATCAGCTTCGAGGTATTCCTCATATAGTTGCATCGCCGTCTCCCCGTTTGAAAACTTTTCTTGAGCAAATAAGTGTTTATCAATCTGTTTCTCCATTGCAAAAGAGCCATTATGGGCCTCGCGTTGCGCCTTCGTATATCCAAGTTGCCCCCGCCGATACAAGTAATCTTCACGCAAAATCGCCTCTTGTTGTACTTTTTTTACCTCATACAAAACATCTTCACTTTTAAGATAGCGGCTATGATCAGGTATGGTACATCGTTGCCCACTGGCTTCATCTGTTTCGAAACTGAGATGCGATTCAGCCATATAGTCGCCAAAATAATCGGTCTGACCCCATACTTTTGGCCGTTCGGTTCCGACTAACTTAAGTTTGGCCGCAAGCATATTTAACACGGTTGATTTACCTGAACCATTTTCACCATAGAGTAAGGTAATTGCATCGAACACAAGCACCTCACCACTTTTGTCGGCAAGTACATGATACGGATAAAGCTGCGGATGCACAACTTGACGATCAGATAACGTTAGACTTCTAAGATAACGCATCTTAATCGACCATACTAGCGCCACTGCTTTTTTCGGCGTGTTTGACACAGTCAATCGCCACGACTAACGCAATAATCGTCTGTTCGAGCGTTTCATCTAGTACCTCAATTTCAAACGAATCGCCCCAGGTCAACCATTTTTCAGTAATGTTCGCAACAACTTCACCATGGCGTTCCACCGCAAAACTTTTGTCCCACCAGTCGCCTGAAACTGTGAGCTCTTCACCCTCAATACTATATTTCGCTGTAAAAAAAGACAGCTGTTTCGCAATCGTAAACACTTTTTCATCATGTACCGTAACATCAAATTTCGGAAAAAATTGAAACATCCGCTTTGTAATCAAAGCCACTTCATTTCCCGCTGTATCTTGCACGCTAAATTTCTTGGGAAGAGATAAAAAACTCCCTTCGATGATATAACGGACATTTTCGTGATCATCTTGGACGCTGAATTCTCCACTGATACTAAACACCTTTTGCTTTATGTACAGTTTACTCATATCGTCACCTCTTTCATTGCTTATACCTGTAGTTTACCCTAGATACGTGCTTTTTTCAGCTGATAAGTCACGAACTGTCAATGGCAGGCCTGCTGCTTGATACCGGTTAATGACCGTTGCTAACGCTTCATGTGCCGAGGCATCACGGATGCTAAGCCCACTCACATCTAATATTAGGTTCGCTGTTAATGGTGTTTTTTCAAAATAGTTGACTAAGCTTTGTGCCGAGGCAAAAAACAAGACACCTCGAACGGTAATGACATTGTCGGTTCGTTCAATTGTAAGTGTTGCCAACTTCGCAATGAAAATAATCATGCTCAAGACAACACCTATCAGAATACCGATTGCTAAGTTATGTGTATAGACGACGATTGCCACAGTCACAGCCATCACGACTGTATCTGCCACTGGAATGCGTTTAATCGACCGTAAGCTATCCCAATTGAACGTTTCAAGCGCCACCACCATCATTATCCCAATTAAGGCTGCCGTCGGTATTTGGACCATGACGTCCTTTAAAAAGACAATCAATAATAATAACGTTACCCCTGCAATAAAGGTTGATAACCGTTGACGGCCACCTGACTTCACATTAATAACCGCTTGGCCAATCATTGCACACCCCGCTTGACCACCGAAGAAACCCGTCACAACATTCGCTAATCCTTGCGACTTCACTTCACGGCGACTGTCGCCAGTTGACTTAGTCATGTTGTCGATTAAAGGAAGCGTGAGTAACGATTCCATAATCCCGACTAACGATAAGGCAATCGCTGTTGGTAAAATAATCAGTAGCGTTTCAAATGTGAATGGAATTGCCGGTAGCTGCAACAAGCCAATCGCCCCCGTCATGTCACCCAAATCACCGACCTTTTGCAGGCCGAGCTGTGGCAAAAGTGCTACCAACGTCATGACGACAATAATAATTAAGGCTGGTGGTATTACCCGGGAAACACGGGGAATGAGATACATCATTGCAATCGTAGCTCCCACAATGACTAAAGTCATCTTATTGACATGGCCGAGTTGTTGTACTTGTGAAATGAAAATCAACACCGCCAAGGCATTAACAAAGCCCATCATCACCGGTTTAGAAATGAACTTCATTAACTTATGAATACCAATATAGCCAAATAACAGCTGTAATAGACCTGTTAAAATCGTCGCTGCAATCATATATTCAAGGCCATGATTTTTAATCAGCACAACCATCACTAACGCCATTGACCCTGCCGCGGCTGATGTCATCGCTGGACGACCGCCGGTAATCGATGTCACAATCGCCGTTGTAACTGAAGCAAACAAAGCCGCAATCGGGTTAACACCTGCAATAATCGCAAACCCAATCACCTCTGGGATTAATGCAACCGCTGTGACAAGCCCACCAAAAAGATCATTCTTAGTGTTGCCCAGCCATTCCTCTTTTTTGATACTGAATAACATCCTTCGGCCCCTTTTCTTTCATCTTTTTAATTTGTGCTTTTATTGTATCGTTTTTAGAGATACGCGTAAAGATAGCTTGATAGACAAAAAAGACGTACGATTCATCAAACTGAACCGCACGTCTTTGAGTAGTTAGCTATTTATTTAGCCGCACGTTTTAAGTATTGTGCGTCTGCTGTATTAACTTCGATAACTTCGCCAACTTCGATGAAATCAGGAACGTTAACTGTTAAGCCTGTTTGCATTTTAGCTGGTTTACCAGAACCGGTTGCTGTTGCACCTTTGATTGATGGTTGTGTTTCAACAACTGTCAATTCAACTGTTTTCGGTAAAGTAACACCGATAACTTCAGCACCGTAAAACTGGATTTTAACTTCCATGTTTTCTAACATGTATAACATTTCTTCTTCAACAACAGTAGTTGGGATTTCATATTGATCATATGTTTCTAAATCCATGAAGATTTCGATGTCATCTTGGTTGTATAAATATTGAACTGGTTTCGATTCAATATACGCTTTTTTAACTTTATCATCAGGACGCATTGTTGTATCAACAGTTGAGCCTGAACGAACATCTTTCAGTTTCAAGCGCATAACAGTGTTTCCTTTACCTGGTTTATGGTGACTTGCTTCCATAACCTTAATTAATTTACCATCTTGTTCGAATGTCATTCCTGATCTAAGATCATTTACTGATATCATTATAAGACTCTCCTTTTTCTATCTATCTGTATCGTCTTATCCTATTGTAGCAAAAGTGAGGGGATAATTCTATAGAAAATCTAGTTTATGCTTACCATCACAGACTATACTCTATTTAAGAAATAGTTATTATCTCCTTGTATACTGTTGCTCGATAAGAACTTTCTTTCGCTGGATAATAAAAGTCTTCATACAATGCAGCAACCTCCGGTTCCACTGTAAATTCAGCAGTGATTTTCTCCTTGATAAAGGTTACCAATTCCTCCGCCTTCGTGTACTTAGGACCTAATTGACTAATATCAAAGTCAAATTCAGTATAGATATGATTTCCAGTTACAAATCGGTCATAATCAGGAAATAAAAAAACGATTTTTGTTTTGTTCTGGATGAAATCAAACATAAACGATGAAAAATCAGTGACAAATAACTTATACTCATTTATATCAAAATCAGATTTACTATCTAGTATCTTAATATTACTCTGATTCGTCTTGAACAAGGTGCCTTCTTCTAAGAAAATCGGGTGTAATTTAACATCTAAACAATATCCTTCTTTTTGCAAAAGTTCATTTAGTTCAGTCGAATTAATTAACTTATCAATTTCCAAATAAAATTCCGAGGTTTCAAAGGCTTTCTTATTAAGCGATCGGTTTAATTTAGAATCTTCAATAACCAGTGACTTACGCCATGAAGGAGCCAATAAGATTTTTTTATTCTTTTCACTTTTATAGTTATTTTTATCAAATCTAGGCATACCTGTTTTAAGCAAGTCTTTTTCGCGATAGCCATAATTAAAAAGTAAATTGTCCCTTTCAAAATCACTGGAAATAAGAAATTTATCGAAATTGGTTTTGTGCTTCCCGTATAACCAAGGTGTGTGTGCATTTAAAATACCATGTTGCAAATAAACAACTTGCTGTTCTAACTCAGAATACAACGTATTATGAGCTCGATTAGAAAGCGGTGAATACTCTTGCCGCTCTTTAAATGAGGTTAATATTACACTGCTATATAGAAATAACAATTTATGATATACCGATCCGTATACAACCGTATTACTCTTTGGAAAACCTGCTACATTACGATCTTTTTCATGAATAACATAATAGCGTTTGACGCTATCTTTTTGCTTAATGTCGTATTTGAATTGTTCGTAAGCATTATCTAACACGCCTTTCCTATCATTATACAACCAGATTTTTTTGTTTTTTAGAAACGGATGAATCCATTTTTGAACTGCTTTGAACTTAAGCAGTGAATTCATCCCTTTTTTACTTATTAACTCTTTCTGACGATTACTTATTTTTTTTCCAGTTGTAACTTCCTTTGAATTTAATGGAACATGTTTTGTTTCCATCACTTTAATTTTCATTGGTTTTTTTTCATAAGAAATCACCTTCGAACCAAGCAATACAAATTTTGATTCTAAATATTTCTTAAAGATAACATCGTCTTCCATGTATCCAACTAAAAGATGATTTCTCTCATTTAATTTCAGATAGAACTGATAACTTTCAACTACATCTATTGGCAAATCAAAATCAAACTCATAAAATGAAGCTGTTCTCTCATGTGATTTATAATGGCTCGATGGTCCTAACTCCACAGGTATGTTTAGCTTACTACCATCACTCAAACTGATTCCCAACTCAATACGTCCCACCTGCGAGAGCAATGGAGCTTTAATATAACCTACTATTTGTAATTTATTACCCTGTCTTTTCATCTTATTAAAAACTAATGTGATTGTTTTATACGTTGTGATTAATTCGTTTTGATGATAAAAACTAATTCCATAAGAATTGTTTTCAACACGAATTTCCTCTTTAAATCGTTCAATAAAATGAATCTTATGATAATAGTCCATTAATGGTTGATGTAGTATTGTATCGACCGAAATCTCTTTGAAAATCTTTTTCAATCGTTTCATCCACATTTCAAAGTCTGCTTCTTTTAGATGATAGGGAAATAATGTATGTTGTTTAAAACGCCAATTCAGCTCGTATAGCACCATACTTTGGGCATATGAGGAAATCTCCCCATCATTTACCGCTCTATTTTTTTCAAATAGTTGTTCAAAGAATACAAGTATTTTATCTTGTATATCAACCGGACTTTTGAATTTATCAACGGTTGAATCATGGCCCGTATGATAAATATAGCCACCTGCATTACAAAAAACAAGCTTACCTGTTTGCAAAATCATTGTTGTATTGAACAAGGCATCTTCTGACTGCTTTAATTCCTCATTAAAGTATACTTTTTCTTCCGCAGGTAAATTTTTTATTACCACATTCATTGTACACTGATTTAAATAAGGAAATTTTTCAATATCATATAACGCTACTTTATTTTTAATAGTAAAGTTTTTATTGCGTACATGTGCTACTGTTTTTTTTCCATCGTTAACCTCGAGCGGATAAGCCAATATATTTGCTTCATCTTGATAGGCTTCAAACGCCTGAAAAACTGATTCGATAGTGTCATTTTTAATTTCATCATCTGCATCTAAAAACAAGATATATTTACCTTGAGATGCATTTAGGCCCCTATTCCGAGTGGCTGAAACACCTCTATTTGTATGTGATAAATACCTAAAATTTTCAAATCGCTCACAATATTCTTTACAAATAGTCTCACTATTGTCACTTGAACCATCATTTATAAGCAACACTTCATAAGTTGTATTCTTCATCGTTTGATTTATTATTGAAAGTAATGTTCTTTTTAAAAAAAGCTCGGCATTATATACTGGAATTAAAATACTAATATCATATTTAAACAAAAAAAAACCTCCTTACTCACTTGAATAAACTTATACTTACCTTTCATAAACATCTCTATTTAACAACTGAACGATTCTCATATTTACTCCGACTTTTTTTTGAACTTGTTAGCTAATTTCAGTACTATTCTCACGCTTTTTCTCTTTAAAGTCTGTTCAAATTCTTTTTTTTGTTTTTCTGCTTCGCTTAGACGAACAGTTAATTTTTGTTGTTCATATAAAAGATTCTCTCTTACTATCTGACAGTTTTCAATCTTCGTATTTAAATCGTCGTTTTTCTTAAGCTCTAATAACATAGCTACTTTATTTTCAGTTATTTCTACATTCAGTTTTTCAAGGTGTTTTTTGTTTTCATTTATCTTTTCATTCATTTTTTTTAGGTCAGATTCTTTATCCACTATGATTTTTTTCTGCCAATTTTGACGATTCACATAAATGTTCTGTCTATAGTTATTCGCTCCATAAACAATCCCAACACGTTTCCGAGCTTGTTCTAAATCGCATGCGGTAATAGGAATAATTGGTTTTTCAAACTTAACTGTACTATACAATTTATCGTAAGGTGTTTTCATGAAATTAGTCTCATCTTGATAGGTATAATCAATTTTATTAGTTCCTAGAAATCTTATGAAATTTTGATAGTTTTCTTTCTGTTTTTTTTCTGCTGAGTATATATCAACCTTATTTATTAAATCTGTTAATGTCTCATTCTCGTGTATTTCTTCCGGATTCAAGGTACATAAACCATGGAATTCTGCTAACTCACGCATGCGAGCATCTATCGGGATTGAAATACTTGGTGTTCCTGCAATAGTAGCAGTAATATTCCCATGTAATTTTGTTCCAAAACTAAAATCACGATTTTTTAAGTAACTAATCCACTCACTTGCACTCAAGAAATACCTTGCTTCACCATTCGCATACTCTAAATCTGTTATCTTTGAAGGGTAGTTTGGGATATCAATGGTAGAAAAACCAGTATACATCAATTTAAATTCATCCCAACCTTGAGGTAAAAAGGCCGCTTTTTTATTTTGACTATGAATATTATGAATATATTTCAATACATGCTTTGGTGCCGACTTTGATCGGTTCGTACTAATTAACAACTCATTTTCTTCAACATTCGGAATTTCTCTGATTTTAAGATTTTCACCATAGGTATACATCGATGGACAACCTATTGCAATGTGATCTATGCCTTTCTTGAATCCTAAGTTCGTCAAATATTGTGCCGTTATTTCGCCTCGTACCCCCACCATACTTGATTTTTCTAAAATCGCTTTAATAAAGTTTCTTACAGTATCATCAAATGGAAACTTAAGCTCAGCAGACATAACATCTTTCGGAGCCTTTAACCCCACACCAATTAGATACACTGGTACCGTTAATCTCTTTATTAGAGTAGTCATGTCTTTCAATGTATCTTCAAAATCGGCACGAAATGCATCTGCTAGCGGAATAATATAACCATCATAATTTTTATTAATGTATTCTGCCTTAGCTGAATTCGATAAATAATAATCGGATTCCAAAATCACCTGGTCAGTTGTCAAATTCCGCATAATTCCATGTACAAAAATTAAGTTCCCTGAATTCCCACCGACAAAATCACCTTTCAGTAAATCACTCTCTGTTCTTACATCGTAAGCACTAATACCTGATCTAATTAATATTTTTTTCATAATTTCCTCCTGTCAATTCACCTGTCATTTATTTTTATATGCTTAAAAATTGATATTTAAATCGTTCTTTCCCAATTAAATCCCTTTGCTCAAATGATTTATAAATCATTCTTTCTAATTCCGATTCATTATAGGTATTATATTCAAAGGAATAATTTTTTGGTTCGAAAAACAAATCCCTTTCTGTTTGATATATGCTCCAACCATCTAAATATTGAATTGTCGGCTTATCCAATAGCGCATATTCAAAGATAACAGATGAATAGTCTGTTATCAGAACATCTGATACCACCATTAATTCTTCCAAATTAATCTCATCATCACTGACATTAATAATTTGCTGATTAAAATTGAAGTTTTGTGTATTTTCTATTATCGGGTGTAATTTAACCAATATTATTACATTTGAATCCAAGTTCATCTGATCCCAATTAATAGAATTTTTATAAACAACCCGTTCATTTGGTGACCCTCTAAAAGTAGGTGCATATAAAACCTTTTTTTTAGAGGTTAGCTCCGGATATAACCGTTGAAATTTGAGCTTCGCATCACTTTGGTATTCTTCTTTTAACAATTGCCTCGCTGTTGGTAAAAGCCCATTAATAATCTTCGACTGATCGACACCAAATGCTTCAGCATAAATATGATTTAATGCGGGAGAACTACATAACACCTTAGTGTATTGACTATGGGCTCGTTGTTCAAATAAACGACTGTTAGAATCCCCTTTATTTATTGCACTCAAACCAAATTTTTTCAAAGCTCCCATTGCATGCCATATCTGGATATATTCTGCGCCCTGTCTGATTTTTTTATTATATAACGGACTATAATAGTCATCGATAATAATCGCCTTTGCTCGCCCTAGTTTATAGTACGTTTGTAATTTGTTTGATGTTTTTTTTAATAAGGTTATCTGGCTATTTGGATGTAGCTGTTTTATTTCTTTCGCCAATAACGTCAAGTTATCACTTAGCGCTTGTTTTGTAGTCGCCAAAACAACACTTTGCTTTTGCATCGGTAAACATTTTGCACATTCATATATTAAACGATACACTTTAGTGGCACACTTTCGCTGCCAAACATAAGTCAAACCATGTTTTAGTCGATCAAGACGCATATTAACTCGTTTCAAATCATTAGCTGAATAAATAATGGTTTTAATTTGTTGATATTGTTTTGGATAATAACGTTTTATTTTTATTTCAAAAGCAGCTTCATTTACTTCTATAATATATCGTTGAATAGTAACAAACAGCTGTCTATTTTTAAATCGCAATAAAAAACGGATATCTGTCAGTTCGACACAAACCGCCCTCATAATGAAGTAAGATTCTGCTAAAACCCTATCATCTATTAATACTAAAAATTCTTGCATCAGCTTTAATGCTCTATCTTGTATTTGTCTTTGTCGATAGCCCTTTTTGAAAATCGGAAAAAACTCATACTTAAACATACGATTGCTATATTCCCGCAAAATATTTATACTATCAGCTGTACTGTATAAATTGTCACAATTAAATTGCTGAGTAACGAGTCTATAGACAGCTATCAATGACTCCATATATCCTATTGCGTTTTCGTGTGTCGACTGTGTTAATGACTTATTACCTAACTCTCGCACACGGTAATAGTAGATATCTTTATCAAAGAAAACAATTTTTTTCGCACGTGTATACGTCGTAAATGTAAAAAATTGATCTTCACCAAAGATAATTTGTTCAGGAAACTTTAGCTCACCAATCACTTTCTTTGAGTAGAGTTTAGCACAAGGACCAATCGAATAGAATAATTCCGGATGTTGCATGATGTTTTTATACTTTCCACTATATATGTTTTTTTCGATATGACTCTGTGCATACCATTCTCCTCTTGAATTGAAACGAACTATTTTCCCATAGACAATCTCAGCCTCTGTCATAAGCGCTTCTTGATAAAGTTGTTCAATTGCGTTGTTTGCTACTAAATCATCTGCATCTACAAACATGAGATAATCCCCCGTTGCGACTTGTAACCCTGTATTTCTAGCAATAGACACGCCATAATTATCTTGTTCGATAACCTTAAAACGAGAATCATTTTCTGTCAATTCTTTAATCAATTGTAATGTTCTGTCTGTTGAACCGTCATCTACCACAATGAATTCAACATCTTTTAGTTGCTGCGCTCTTAGGCTTTCAATCATCTGCCCTACATAATATTCCACGTTAAAACATGGTATAATTACAGAAACTTTCAATAAATACCTCCTTGTCTATCACTCTTGAAGCGAGTACCTGCCTTTAACAGACGATAAGTTTGAAAAGTAACTTGTCTGATATTAATCAGACCATCACTCAGAGTAATACTACCTGCGCTATCTTATTTCTCAATATATATTTTCCTTACTAAGTATATACCATTTATACCTGTTTATACATAGTATATAATTCATATTTAGCCTTTTCTTTATATATTTTTGAATAGATCCCCGTCATCTCGCATTTATGCTTCGTTCGAGACTAATCAATCTTAGATTTCCACTATTTATTCACTTATACGACATGATAAACATTGTGATTATACGCACTTTTTTAATTATCTTTTATATAATTCATCACTTGCTCAATCAAGTCGGTTTGTTCGACTTCTCCATCAACCAGCATTTCACTTTTGTAGTCTAACAAATCTTCTGCTATCCACCACTGCTCCATTTGTTCAATTGAGAATTCATTGACCCTTAAACCTTCAAGATGACGACATTTTGTGGTTTCAAAAGAAACTGACAAATAATATAACGCGCTCCTAGGTGCATATAATTCCATTAGACGTTCTATCATTTGATAATAAGTTGACCGTTTTAGGATCCCTTCTAAAATGACATAATCATTCTTAGTTATTGCTTCACTAACTAACGACTCTATCATTTCTATCGCAGGATTTTTTTTTGTATCCGAACACCCGATTATTTCTCGACGTACTGCATCCTGAGACACAACTAACGTATTCCCCCACTGCTCTTTCAATGCCATAGCTAAGCTTGTTTTTCCACTTGATGAATTACCTCGAATGATTATTAATTTCGCATACAAGTTTCTACCCTCCTAAAAGCCACCCTTATTAAAATAAGGATGGCTCAAAATCAATCTTTTATTATATCTGTAATTGTATAACTCCTTGTATCAAAACGGTTACGAGAACGCGAATATTCAAATGGCGTGCCATTTTTCTGATAGACGACTTGTTCAACTTCAAGCACTGGTGTTGTGGCCTCACAGGCCAAATATTGGCAGTCATCATCGCTCGCAACATCTGCATGGATTTTACGATAGGCACCACCGATTACTAGTCCGATGTCTGCTTTAATATAGTCATAAATCGATTGTTCTAAAATGGCTGGTGTTAAGTCGTGTACCAGGCTGGCAACAAAATAAGTGTATTCCATTACATAAGGCTTACCATCGACGTTACGCACGCGATGAACATAATAAACCGCCTCATTAGCACCAATCATCAATAAGTTTTGTAAGGCCTCATCTGGAAACTGAATATTAAATTCAATAATATCATTTGTTATCGCGGTGCCTTTCATTTGAGCAGTCAGTCCTTGGTAATCAAGGGCCAAACTGTCATTTTGGTTCCACAACGCATTCTTGAGTACACGTGTCCCCATCCCTCGTTTACGGTAGACGAGTCCTTCCATCGCCAAAATATCAATTGCTTTTTTGACGGTCATGCGACTCACCTCATAGTGAAGCGCTAAGGCCACTTGATCTGGTAATAAGGCTTCGGCTGCATACTCACCCGCCTGAATTTTAGAACGGATATCATCCGCAATCACTTTGTATTTTAGCATGGTCATTCCTCGCTATCTTATATAGAAAATGGAGACCTTCACGGTCTCCATCCATTATCGCATAAATTATAATTTTGTAGTAGTATTGACCTTTTCGAAGATTTTCAAGAATGGGAACCAGCAAAGAACGATGATTGCCATATCGACTAATTGCAGCACGCCACCCATGACTGAGTTCGTTGCCATCATCCCACTAATGAAGAATGGCACGGTCCAAGGAACGGTGACACCGGTTGGAATTGGGAAGATGCCCATCGCCATCACAGCGTAGTTGAATGAAGTGACGATTAACGGTGTAATCACCCACGGAATCATAATCGATGCATTTAAAACGATTGGTAAGCCGAAGATAACAGGTTCGTTAACGTTGAAAATACCAGGTCCAACAGCAAGACGACCAATTTCTTTCATTTGCTTATTCTTGAAGAAGAAGGCCATCATCAAGACAACTGCTAATGTCATCCCTGAACCACCGAGACCAACTGTGTATGTTTCCATAAAGGCTTTTGTAATAATATGTGGTAATTCAAGTCCATCTTTGTAAGCTGCTAAGTTTTCAAGTGATAATGTTTGCCAAATAGGATCCATCACTGAGTTAACGATGACTTGACCATGAAGGCCAAAGAACCATAATACTTGAATGAATAAAACAGCGACTAACGTTGCTGGCAAACCACTACCGAGACCAACTAATGGTTTTTGAATAACATTGTAGATGACATCATGAAAGTTCGTGTTAAAGAAGCCATTGATACCCGCATTGAGTAATAAAAAGACTGTTAACGTTGCAATCGCAGGAATAAGGGCAGCAAACGAGCGACTAACAGCTTCTGGCACACCATTTGGCATTTTAATTGTAATGCCTTTTTTGGTGATGCGCACGTATATTTCCGCGGCAATAAAAGCAGCAATCATCCCCACAAACATTCCTTTAGCACCTAATCGATCGAGTGAAAGCGCACCTGTAACCGCAGCGCCTTCGGCTGTTTCAAAGAAAAATGGTGTTAAGATTAAGAAAGATGCTAAGGCAACAACGCCACCAAAGACGCCATCTTCGCCATACGATTGCGTTAAGTAATACCCAATCCCAAAGGCGACAAAGACCGTCATAATCGACATCGTGGCATTTTGACCATTACCTAACAGCGAGTTAAGCTGACCTGATAAATGGGCGGGCCAAAACGGTAAGTTGTTTAAAACAACAACAAGTGAACCAAACATTGTTAATGGAAAAGCGAGCATAAAGGCATCACGTAAGACCGTTAAGTAACGGTTTTGGCCCAGTTTAGCAGCCATCGGCATTAATTTTTCTGCAAATTTGTCAATCCAAGCGTTCATTGCTAGTTCCTCCTCTTTTTAAAAACCATTGTTTTCGCTGACAGTTTTAAACCAGTGGCCACTTTTTCAATCGTGCAGCCTCAACTGTCAAACGCTTATATTTTGTCATTTATGATAACTTATCTAAGGCTGTTGCTAAGACGGCTTCACCGTTCATCATGCCATAATCACGCATTTCAATGACAGCTAACTTAACATCGCGATCACCAATTTGTTGCGCAACTTGTTTTTCGGTGTAACGCACCTGTGGTCCTAATAAAATGATATCTAATCTTTCTTTTTCTAACTGTGCAGGTACTTCTGAGACCGATACCGCATAAATCTTTGCATCTAATCCACGCGCTTTCGCTGCTTCTTCCATTTTAGTGACTAATAAACTTGTGCTCATCCCAGCCGCACATGCTAACATAATTGTTTTATCTGGCACTTTAAGCCCTCCCCCTATTTTTAAAAAAGCATCCTTATTGAACAAAAGACTATACTTATATATATAATATATTATACTTTGGTTTGTTTGTCACGCTTTTTTTGAAAGCGCTTAACCAACTGTTGTAACAGCTATTTTAAACTGTCAACATCAGCACTTAGCCCCACCTTACTTTTCACTTAACTTCTTTTTCAAAACAAGCCATTTGTTTTTTTAGGTTCGTTCGCTATAGTGATGACTGTAAACAAATATAGCTAGGAGGTCATACAATAAATTTCATTAAACGAGCATGGTATAGCTTGCAAGTAAAAGGCGGCCGCTCCCTGTTATTAATCGCTGTGTTCTCTGCGATTTTAATCTTTATCTTAGTCGGTCTCATAATTAAAAGTGCTGCCTTGCAAGCATCTGAAAATGCTAAAAAAAACGATGACGCCGACGTTTGGCATTTCTGTCAACATCATTGTAATCGACGAACACCGAGTATCAGATTAATCGTTAGCGCATGAAGCCGTCATTCTTTTATAAGCGGTTACGCATGAACAGTATAAAACAGGCATTAATTCGATATTTTCAATCAATGTGATTAACTCTATCAATTGGATAAACAATCGTTTAATCATTTAAAATAGAATGTCGTCAAACAAGCCCCCTCATCACTAGATAAGGGGGCACAGATTATATACAACGTTCAAACAACCTTCCATTTTAGCTTGAATGCTATTACAGCTGCTTTTTTTTACAAGTTGCTAGGATTGAAATAGCAGCGTTGTTATATTCGCTTGTTAACTATTCACGAAGTCGAACGAGCTGATTTCACTTTCAACACAATAAAAATCAGCCTTCTTTTTTCATATCAACATGCTCAATCTCATCTTCTAAATAGTAAGCGGAACAAGCTTTGAAGCCAAATGAACCATAAAAATGTTCTAAGTAGGATTGCGCTTGAATTTCAATGGTTCGTGCCGGATAGCGACGGGTGATTTCGGAAATGAGAACAGTCAGCAGTTCACGACCACTGCCTGCACCACGATGTTGCGGTGCTGTGATTACACGTCCGAAGGTCACCGTTTCACCCTTATCAATGATGCGACCATACGCGATAATACCACCCGCTTCATCGGTTTTAAAGACGTGAAGGCAGTCTAAATCTTCTAGTGTCGGTTCTTGAAATACGCAGTTTTGTTCGACCACAAACACCTCTGAACGGGTGTATAAAAGATTGAATAATTCGATTGTTGTTAACTCTGAAAAAGTTTTAATCTGCCATTGTGCCACTGTTATCGACTCCTCTTGTATTGTTTCTTTTATTATAAACGAAAAAGACAGTTACACGTGAATGTAACTGTCCGATGGTTGTTTGCTTCTAATCGGTTGACTTCACTTTTAATTGTCTAGTTTAATCAACCAGAAGCTTTCAACTTTCAGATAAATGGCAACGACGGTAAATAATCGCTTTCATTTTTCTTCCAAGTTGTTTGCTTCTAATCGGTTGATTTCACTTTTAATTGTCACTCTCTAACGTTTTGGGACAGTTGCGGTTCAATTTGCCAATCTAACAACGCCTGATAACTCCCCCGTTTTGCTTTATCCATGATATGAACGGAGGTGTCAAATTGAATAACCTGTGTCATTGACGGGGTAACATGCCCTGCCACCACTGCATTATCACTGGTGATGAATGCACGATTTATTTCCAACTGAAAATGCCGCTGATAACTTTGTTCATTAGTGGTTTTGACAACGATTTGCCACCCTGTCTCATCACCACGATAATCCGCCACAACCGTCTTAATTGGTGCTAAAACGAGCTGTTGTTGTTTTCCTGTTAACGTCGTTTCAAAACTAACATCTGTGGGCTTTTCCATCGTCAATTCACCTGGTCTAATTTCACCGATTACCTTAGATTCTGTCGTTGCCTTAGCTGTCACTATGACACTCAGCGGCAACACTAGCGCAATAATGACACTCATACACAGTTTTTTTGCCTGTCTATGATGAAGGTAACACATTAAACAAATAATACTAGCAAGCAGGAGAAACGTACCTAACTGTATGATACGCGTCTCGGTATCACCTAAATGCGGCAACCGTTCAATCGGGAACGTTTTAATAGGCGCTGTTAACACTGCTGCTTTTTCAGGTGCAAGCAACGTTCCCGTTACTTGTGACTCGTACGTATTCGCAGAAACATGTGTTGCTAATAATTCAAATACATTTATCATTCGCCTACCTCCTTTACCGAAGGTTCCAACATCCACTTAATTTGTGCGTCATCGCTGCGGGGTGTCTTTACCTTCGCATAATTGATATGAACAAATGCGCTTTTTTCTTTTGTATCACTAACAATCTGTGAACCGATTCCCTCACTAATTAACAAACTCCCTTGGTCAAAAGACTGGTCTCCAACAAAAACATACGCTCGAAAATCACTGTGTGTTGTTTGATTGATAGCAGCAACTAATCGCCAACCTCTCTGACCATCATCAGTCACCACAACCGGCTTATCCTTCTGCCAGTATCGTTGCGTATCTGCACTACCTAAGATGACCTTACCAAACGATTGCTCTCTTACAACAGTTAACGTGACATCAATCGGCTCTACTGAAACAGTCGTTTTTTGCACAATAAGCGCACCACTACTATTCGGTAAACCATAATAAACAGTGTGTTGTCCCGGCTTCGTCATATCAATCGGGCGATTATCCTCAGTCCAACTCAACTCCGGAGAAAACGGCACTGCGACCCCATCGGCATCAATCGCCTTAATGAAACCAGCAGCTGGATCATACGTATCTCCGACTTTGTAGCTCATATCCTTAGCAAAAATAGCGGTTAAATCGGCTTTAACCATCACCTCGGCTGGCTCACTGTACACCCACTTACCGAGGGCGTTGGCAATCACGATTCGTACCTGATGTGTGCCTGGTTTAGTGGTGTCTAACTCCTTCGTCAACACATTGTTCACATAGTAATACTGCACATCCTTCGCGTTTATCGCTTGGCCGTCTTTATTTAACACTCGTTTGAACGGGGCATCTGCATCGTATGCTTGACCGACATATAACGACACGTCTTGTAATTCAGCAGTTGTTTGATCGGCTTTAACCGTCACCTTGGCTGGCTCACTGTACACCCACTTACTGAGGGCGTTGGCAATCACGATTCGCACCTGATGTGTGCCTGGTTTAGTGGTGTCTAATTCTTTCGTCAACACATTGTTCACATAGTAATACTGCACATCCTTCGCGTTTATCGCTTGGCCGTCTTTATTTAACACTCGTTTGAACGGGGCATCTGCATCGTATGCTTGACCGACATATAACGACACGTCTTGTAATTCCGCAGTTGTTTGATCGGCTTTAACCGTCACCTTGGCTGGCTCACTGTACACCCACTTACCGAGGGCGTTGGCAATCACGATTCGTACCTGATGTGTGCCTGGTTTAGTGGTGTCTAACTCCTTCGTCAACACATTGTTCACATAGTAATACTGCACATCCTTCGCGTTTATCGCTTGGCCGTCTTTATTTAACACTCGTTTGAACGGGGCATCTGCATCGTATGCTTGACCGACATATAACGACACGTCTTGTAATTCCGCAGTTGTTTGATCAGGTATAACGGTGACAGTATAAGTCGTACTCACTTGTTTCGCTACTCCATTAAACAAATAATGATACGTTAATATTTGTTTGTAGTTACCCGGTCTTGACGTATTAACGGTATCACCGGTCACCTTCATCGTCGTTTCATCCCATGGTAACGGCTTACCGTCTAATCCTGTACCACCGCTGTAATTATCCGCCGGGCGGTATACCTGATACTGATACAACTGACTATCGTTTGCGTGAATCTTCGGCGAAGGCTGTAACGGCACTGTATACGTTTTATTAGTTCCATAGTTCCAACTTTTAAGATAATATTGCGACCATATATCATTGAATTGATGATACGTTGTACGCCAAGTTAACTTCGTTGGTAGTTTTAATTCTGTTGCTGTTGTCTGTTTCAAGCGTTCGATTTTCAGCGTAAAACGTGCCGTATTACCTAACGAAGCACCGTCGTTCCAGGGTGTTTCAGCGCCCTCACTATTCGGAAAATGAGTAGCTATCACGTTGATGCGATAGACACTGTGATCATAATCAAAGGCGAACTGTACATTATTATGATAGGGCATGTATTCAGGTATCCGATTAAACCCATAAAAGAAGGTTGCCTGCCGATAGGTCATAATCGCATGTACAGGTAAATCGACATAACCTTCAATCGTATCACCAATGTCAGGGCCTAAGGCGTTGACGCCCGTCGGGAAACGTAAATTGGCTGAAAAGGCTGTATCCAGCTTTGGTTTCAAGTGAATCGCATAACCTTCTTTAGCCCAAGCCGCTTCTTGCTGTAATTCAATCAGTACCTTAGTCGCTGGCTTTGCTTGCTTTATTTTATCGTCTTTTTCAGCAATTGGATTCCCTTCGTTTTTTAGCAGTTCCTTGCCCTGCTCTATTTGCTTACTTTGTTCAACCGTTAAAGCAACTCCTGTTTTTTCAGCATTTCCATTCGTTTGTGACTGTACCCTTTCTATTTGAAAGGATGTTAATAAACATAAACATAGCGTCCAAACAACACCGTATTTTAACCTTTTATTCATGCTATCCCCCCTTAATGTAAACTGTCGCTAGTACTACACCACTTCAATTTTAACTATGGATAACACGGGGGGAGTGTTTATTTATTTTAATTCGAGATAATTTCAAAAAAAAAAAACAGTAAACCATCACCATGGTTTACTGCCAGAAACTTTCAACTTTCAGAAAAACAGCAACAATGGGAAATAATCCCAAGTTCGACCTTTCCAATTTATACGCTGTTGAACGAGCTAATTTCACTTTTCTCCCTCTAGATCAATCAGCTAACAGCTAGTAAATTTCAAGCTCGCTCCTTGCGATGGGAAATAATCGCAAGTTCGACCTTTCCAATTTATACGCTGTTGAACGAGCTGATTTCACTTTTCTCCCTCTCGTTACAGCCATTTGTTTTTCAAAAAGCTCTGATAAATCCCATCATTTTCGGCTGTTGCTGTGATTTCATCAGCCAATTTCTTTAATTGCTCTGTGCCATTCTCCATCGCGACCTTATATCCTACAGCAGCAAACATTGCAAGGTCATTATTACCATCCCCATAGGCCACCGCATCTTCTTTGGCTAAGCCTAAATGCGCTAAGGTTTCTCTAATTGCAACTTGCTTGTCGATTCCTTTAACACTAATTTCGCCACTTTCAGGACCAAACTGTGGCACAGTTGTATGATGCATTTCGAATTCAGCTTGAAATTGTGCGTTCACTGCCTCAAAAGGATGCCCATTACTAATAAAAGAAATTTTATTAACATTGGCATAATCAATTTTTCGACCGACTGATTGTGCTAAAATGTCATAAAACCAATTGAACTCTGCCATCAGTTCCTGATATTTAGTTGAATCAGTGTCTACACCCTTTGTAACCTGTGTTTGGATACTCGCTACACAGTTAGCACTACCAAATAAACCATCGTTCGACTCTAAATAGTAACCGATGTTATGCTCTTCGAAATAGGAAATAATCGCTAACACCGCTTTTTTAGGCATACGCTTATGCGTCAGTACCTTACCATCTATCTCAACGTAACCACCACCGGCCCCAATAATACCATCCAATCCAATCCCTACTATCTCAGCTGTTATTTCAGGTTTTGAACGTCCGGTACAGACGAATACCTTGTTTCCTGTTGCCCGTGTTGCTTGAATCGCTTGCTTCGCAGAAAGTGGCACAGCACCTGCACGATCACATAAAGTTCCATCAACATCTACAAAAATTATTTTAGTCATATGCTACCTCTTTTAGTTCTATTGTATCAGCAGCATATATTTTTGTCCGTTTCCGCCCTTTATATTCACTAAACAACCGAGCATTCATCTCTGAATTACTTAATCGTTGTCGCTCTGCGATAAAGGCTACTTGCTAGTAGAATTAACAATAATCCTATCAAAAGAGTGTCTCGCTGTGAGTAATCACCCGTTTTAGGTAATTTTTTCTGATCTTGGTCTACTGATTGTAGCGTTTGTTCATTGATATTCGTCGATACAGCTTGCTCTGTACTTCCTTCTGGTTCTGTACTTCCTTCTGGTTCTGTACTTCCTTCTGGTTCTGTACTTGCTTCAGGTTCTGTACTTGCTTCAGGTTCTGTAGTTGCTTCTGGTTCTGTACTTGCTTCAGGTTCTGTACTTACTTCTGGTTCTGTACTTGCTTCTGGTTTTGTACTTGCTTCTGGTTTTGTACTTGCTTCTGGTTCGGTACTTCCTTCTGGTTCTGTACTTGCTTCTGGTTCTGTACTTGCTTCAGGTTCTGTAGTTGCTTCTGGTTCGGTACTTGCTTCAGGTTCGGTACTTGCTTCAGGTTCTGTACTTCCTTCTGGTTCTGTACTTGCTTCTGGTTTTGTACTTGCTTCTGGTTTTGTACTTGCTTCTGGTTCTGTACTTGCTTCTGGTTCTGTACTTCCTTCTGGTTCTGTACTTCCTTCTGGTTCTGTACTTGCTTCTGGTTTTGTACTTGCTTCTGGTTCTGTACTTGCTTCTGGTTCTGTACTTCCTTCTGGTTCTGTACTTCCTTCTGGTTCTGTACTTCCTTCTGGTTCTGTACTTCCTTCTGGTTCTGTACTTCCTTCTGGTTCTGTACTTCCTTCTGGTTCTGTAGTTGCTTCTGGTTCTGTACTTGCTTCAGGTTCTGTACTTACTTCAGGTTCTGTACTTCCTTCTGGCTCTGTACTTCCTTCTGGTTCTGTACTTCCTCCTGGCTCTGTACTTGCTTCTGGTTCTGTACTTCCTCCTGGCTCTGTACTTGCTTCTGGTTCTGTACTTCCTTCTGGTTCTGTACTTGGTTCTTTGTTATAGACATACGTGACAATCACCTTATTTTTGGTGTGAATTCCGATTGCATTACTCGGTAATCCACTTAATTCATAACCATCAAATTGTTTAGCTAATGTTGTGTAGTTACTACCTATGTCACCTCTAATATATTCGGAACGTGTTAATTCATTACCAGCTTTATCGATATAATAGATTTCAACGATGCCTTTATTAATGGTTCCCGTTCCTTCTCCACCACCTGTTATCGAATCATTGAAAATAATACTTTTATTTTCTGTTACTATCCCTTTACTATGCATTAACATGGCAATATTTTCGATTCGATTGCCGTTCAAGATTTTCTCATTAATTAAAACCTTATATGTAATAAGATACGTTTCTGATACGGTTCCAAGTTTGATATTTAAATCACTATTATCCTTATCAAATGTCAGTCCACCCTTTAGCTTAATGTCTTCAGTGACATCACTAAAAACATCTTCTCCAACGGATTTACTAATTTTCACACTCGTTGGATCAAATAGGAATTTCTCATTTGCTGCATAATCTGAAACGACAACATTTTCTAATGTTTGTCTTGCCTCATTGATTGTTACCGTATACTCAGCCTCTAATGAATCACCCACTTGATGACCAGATTTACTTAATAGCGGTATCGTTTCAACTACTCCTCCCAAATAATTAATCGTCTTTGTTGTACTGGCGATAATTCCATCTTTATCTGTTAATTCTGCTGTGACATCTATTTTTTTTGTTTCATTTTCGATGTTTTGATTGATTTTTTGATTCACAAAAAAAGAGAGTTCGATCGCATGATGTTCTTCAACATAGTCTGTGAAAATCAATTCAAGCTGATGATTCTTACTGTCATAGATTAAATCAGCCATCTTTTCACCCGTGGTTTTATCATTAATCGCCATCGTGAATTGTGTGTCTTTCATTATAAATTCTTGTGGCAATGCAATGGCAATTAAATCGTTCTCATGATATTTATCATCATATAAATTCACGTCAAACGCTAACTTAAACTGTGACGCTTGATTCAAAGTGTCGATTTCAGTACCCTGAATTGTCGATAAAATTTGCATCTTAAACGTCTCTTTTTGACTTGCTTGAACCCCTATTGATGTAATAGATGCTAACATTGTTACAACCATTAATACGATTATCCCTGTTTTTCTTAATAAACTTAGTCCCATAATCATTCCTCCTAATAATAAAGAATATCCGTTTTTTTAAATAATATGTGAATTTCGCTTGATATTTAACTATACCTTTATAATAAAAAGTTAACATTTCATTTTTTTCCGAACAGAACGAAATATATGAATGAGCTTTTTTAACAAAAAAAGCAGTCTCCTCAAAAAAGGATACTGCTTCAGATTGTAGAAAAAGTCGAATTAAGCTTCTTTTTTCTGTGAAAATAGATCAAGCGACTTTGGCTATAAGATGATAAGACTGAATAAAATTGCTGTTGAACAAACTTATTTCACGACTGAGCAAGTCGTAACGAAATAAAACAGCGCTGCTATTCAGTCGCATAGCCGTATTCTTAATGAGGATACTGTCTGTTCTCATACACTATCTACCCGTATGATTGATACCTTAGAAAACATTTTATTCCTTTAGCTTAAATAATGACAGTGCTGAATCCGGCGCCCAACTTGAATCACCATAGTTTAAATGTGCATTGATTGTTTCATATGTTTTACCTTTGTATGTTACCATTTGGCCTAATTTATATTCGACCGGTGCTGTTAACGTACCCGGTACCCACTCGTTTATCGGTGCAATTTCTTTAAAAAGACTCAATGCTTTATCTGGTGCCCAGTTTAAATCACCATAGTTTAAATGCGCATTGATTGTTTCATATGTTTTACCTTTGTACGTTACCTTTTGGCCTAATTTATATTCGACTGGCTCTGTTAACGTACCCGGTATCCATTCGCCCGCTTGAGGCAATACCGCTGTTTTTTCGGTTGTAACAACAAATGCTTCACTAGCTTCAGACACGTTTCCTCCCGCACTAATTGCTTTAATAGTATAGCTGTACGTTGTATTTGCTGCTACCGTTTCATCCATGTACATTGTTCCTGCCGATGTTCCGATTTTTTCACCATCACGATAAATATCGTAAGCTTTCACACCAATTAAATGTGATGATTTTGTCCACATTAAGTTAACTGAATGATCCGTCGTTCCCATGGAATGTACCCCGGATGGTACGGTTGGTGCTTGTTCATCAATGGCTGGCATTTCAACGGTTGCAGCTGTTAAAACCGCTGATTTCTTGGAAACATCACCATTAAAGTTAACAGCTTCAACTTGATATTGATACGTCGTTCCAGCAGTTAATCCCGTATCCGCAAAAGTTGTTCCAGCCATTGTTTGTACTTTTTTACCATCACGATAAATATGATATTCCTTAACGGCTGTATTGGTTGGTGCTTGCCACGCTAAATCAAGCGTCGATGTTGTTGCGTTTGTAGCTGCTAGTTCAGTTGGCGCGTTAGGAACAATCACTTCTGGTGCTGGTGCCCCGTCATTGTCGACATTCACATCGATGACTTGATAAAAAGCATTGGCGGTATCGGCAACATCCCAGACTGCTAAAATAACATTATAGCCACTGCGGTCATTCGGTACATTGATGGTATGTGTTAAATGACTTGAAGGATACGATCCATCATGTGCCACTGTGCCGATTAATTCAAGTTCATCGCGTACTAACGGTGCATTTTGGTCCCATCCTTGTTTTGTCATGTAATAATGCCATTTGGCGGTACTGTGTTCTTTTGTATAGGCCCAAGTGAATTGATTTAAACCGGTGGAGATCGTTTGTTTTTTCCAATAATCAGGTGTTTGAATGTCTAACACACCTTCAAATTTACCATTTGCTGATGCAATATGACCATCGGCCGGCCCGTTTTCTGGAAAACCCTTTAATGCTTCTAATCCTTGCGGTTCCGTAATGACTGAGCCATATTTTGCTAAGGCTGCATCCCATCCCATGCCACTATCAAAATCCAACTTAGCTTGGTACGAACGACTGATTGGCGATTCTACATACCCATGAGCCGAAGCATTCTGGCTCATAATTACGAGTAGACCGCTCGCTGCCACCGCTGTGATGGCAATGTTTTTTCCCAATTTAACTAACTTGCTTTTTTTCATTTAAATCTCTCCTTTTTTAATTGTTCTTTTGCTACTTTCATCAACACTCCTTTAAGCCTATCATGATTAAATAACTGTTTTTTGTTTATTTTTACTTCGATTGATGCCATTGTTGGCAAAAAAATAAACCGACCATTAAACTGGTCGGTCAAACAAAGAGTTCTTGCTTTTAATCATAGTATACTTCTTCTAAACAGAGCGCATGGGCCGGAACGGTTATTCCCGCCTGTTGCCTTACCTTGGTTTCAAAAATTGTGGTAATCGATGCTAACGGCCGTTCACCCGCGCCTATCTCAAGTATTGTTCCCATTAAAATACGAACCATGTTATACAAGAAACCATCACCTACAAATGTAAAGGTAATTCTTTCACCCTGTTGTTGCACACTGATTTCTTCAATCGTACGAACCGTATCTTTTTTTGTTTTTTTGAGTGAAGAAAAACCAATAAAATCATGTGTTCCTTCTAATAGTCGACAAGCCTCTTCTATCAGTTGCTGGTTTAATGGCTGTTGATAATGAAAACTGGTCGAACGTTCCAACGGTGAAGGTAATTCCGCATTCCATACCGAATAGCTGTATTTTTTCCCCGTTGCATGATAGCGTGCATGATACCGTTCTGGCATCTCAACCACTTGTTTCACAATGATATCCTGCGGAAGGTAATGGTTTAAAAATGCGCGTATTTTAAGCACCGCTAAGTGAGAAGCCGTATGAAAATTAGCAACTTGCCCACGCGCATGTGTACCTGCATCTGTGCGACCTGAACCGATAATTTCAATCGATTCACCCGTCATTTTGGTTAAAATACTTTCAATTTTCCCTTGAATCGTTTTATCCGAATCACCAAGACGTTGCCATCCTAAGTATTTACTGCCGTCATATTCAATCGTTAATTTAATATTTCGCATGTTAGTTAAGCTCCTCTGCCATCCTTTTTCTTATATTATGACATGAGCAACGACAGATAGCTATTAACATTAGACTAAATCGCTCGTTGTAATTAATATGAAATTGCACCACGTTTTAATCCTGCTTTTTTCTTAACTCCACACTAAAGCATGAGCATTACAAATAACACATTCATTTCATAGTAACTAGATTAAGAACATCCACCTTTAACCATCAATCATTCGTGAGTAATTATTGCCATTATCTTCGATAGATACGTTGCTATCAATTTTCTTAATCGTAAAATTAAAATGGTCAGACTTACCTTCAGTCGCTCCCTCGATATGACTAGGTCCTGTATCAGTTGGCACATTAAGTGTATTATTGTATTTGTCTTTTCTGTAGTAATCACTAGTATCTGTATTACGTCTTTAATGATACTTTTTAAATATCCCGTTAAAAAAACACTGCTTAACCTTTCAGCATAACTGAAAGACTTAAGCAGTGCCCCTTATTCTTATTAAAATGGTCGCTATTCAGCGCCTTCATTACCACCATTAGATTCAGTCTCAGCTAATGTCCATTTCAATTCTGTTGAATATGTTGAATCAGTTTTCACACTTGCACCAGGTACTGATAAAGTAACAGCGGAGTTACGAATAACAGGTTTAGAACCAACTTCTTCTTCGCCAGCTTCATTTTCAGTTACAACGATATCAGTATCAGCACTTAATGATGTCTCTGAACTACCGTAGTAATTAGCCCAAACACCAGCACCTTGACCAGCAGCAGCAGTAACAATATTTATTGTTTCTTCAGGTACTAATGACACTTCTGTTGCACCAGTTGGTGCTTGTGCTGTAGAACCTTCAACTGTATTTAATTTACCATCAGTTAATTGAATTGCTGCACCTGTTAATTCCTTTTGTTCAGTTGATGCGAATTGTTTCACTTGTTGTACTGATAACGTCCAACCAGCTTCTGTTCCGCGGTTATCTGTTACTTGAACGTAGTTAGGACGGTAGTTTCCAATTTCAGGAGTACCCTCAGTCGCATCCGCTTTAATTTGTTGTGCGTAAGCACTGTACTCTTCATTTTTAGTTGTGATTTTTGCTGTACCAAAGTTTAAACTTGGCACAAAATCAAGACTTAAAGGACCATCAGTCCCTGGGCCTACTGGATTTTCTGGATCAATCGGGTCAATCGGGTTAACTGGATTTTCTGGATCTGGATCTTCCGGATCAATCGGTTGTGATGGGTCTGTATTTGTAATAAAGTTAACAACGGCCTTAGACGTTAATGAACCACCCTCTGCTGCATGAGTTGTTGTTGCGCTTGTTCCTAAAATTGCCGCCCCTAAAATAGTTGCGATTGCTAATGATTTTCCAAATGTAATTGTCATTTTAATTTAATCTCCCTTTTATTCGAATTTTTCAATCGTTTTGATACTCTTGTCGTCTTCTGACACACATTGTAGCCACTGCTAAAATCAACAGGCCACCAATGAGCGGTAACGCACTTTGTTGGTCACCCGTTATGGGTAATTGGCTAATTGAAGACAAACCACCATGACCATTTGAACCTGTATTCGAACCGTTATTACTAGCTCCATTGTTTGACCCTGTATTAGTCTCGTGATTTGAACCGCCCGTGTTTTCTTCTTCAAACACATATTCACCATAAAAACCTGTTACAGCATTTGATTGATAAGACTGTGTTTCAGCTGCTTTACTCAGTTGTACGGAACCTAACATAAAAGCTAACATCAATAGAGGAAGTATGATAAATATTTTTTTATACATCTTAACTTCTCCTTTCTATGACGTTATGTTTAGTTGCTTTCTACTTCTGATAAAATCCAAGTTAAGCTTGCACGGTATTCAACAGCTGATTTAGGTGTGCTACCAGGCACGTCTAATTGAACAGATGTGTTTTTATCGATGTCTTTTGTTGAACCATCTTCTTGTTCAACTGCAACTTTTTCAACGTTACCAAAACGGCTGATCCAAGTACCATCACCAGCATCTTTGGCAGCGTCCATTACTGAAACAGCTGTACCAGGTTCTAACACGATACTCGCTTGTGTCGTTGGTGCTTCAACGCCTTCACTGTTAGAAACAGCCACACTGTCATTAATCGTAATTGCTGCACCTTTTAATTCACTGTATTTTGCGTCAGCGTTCGTAAATTGTTGTTCTTGTTTCACTTTAAGTGACCAACCAGCTGATGAGCCACGGTTATCTGATACTTGAACATAGTTCGCAGTTACCTTATCTTTATCTGAGTAACCTTGAGCATTTGCATAATATGTTTCATCTTTTGATGAAATTTTATTGACACCGAAATCAAGACTTGAAGCAAAATCAATGCTTAATGGTCCTGGTGTTCCTGGGTTAGGACCTTCTGGATCTGTTGGATCTGTTGGGTCAACACCTTCACCTGGCTCTTCTGGATCTACTGGATTTGTTGGGTCTGTGTTAGGTACAAATTCAACGACACCATTTGACGAGTATTCTGCACCATCTTGACCTTCTGCTGCATGAGCAGTAACAATTGTTGCTGCACCTGTTGATGTTAATAATGTTGCGATTGCTAAGAACTTACCGAATTTTTCAAATTTCATTAGTTTTCCTCCTGTTTTTTACGTTTTTTTCGTACTAAGAATAAGATTAAAGCGATTAAGAGTAATAAGATAATACCACCAATAATGTAGTACATCATGTAACTCTTCTCGATCGTCACATCTTTTTCATTTAATTTTTTTGCAACGTCACCTGAAATCGTAAAATCTTTTGTCCAGCGCCATTCATTCTTATATGACTTTGCCGTCATATTAAGCGTATATTTACCTGGTTTAAGTTTTTCACCTTTTCCAAGTTCTACTGGATAATCAAAGTTCGTATTCGGTGCCATTTGCATTTTTTCAGTCGATGATTTGTATAACACTTCATCACTGTCTTTTTTAGTGATTTCAGCATTGACTTTCAGTTGATTCACATAAGTAGGTTCGATATTTTGGATGTTGGCTGCAATAATATTACGATAGTTACGTTGATCAGCGCCTACCTTGTTTAGTTTTAATTCCGGCTTGACCGTTTTTGTATCTTCACGTAATTGTATGCCTACAACATACGAATAACGATTATTAATTGACATCCCACTACCTGAATCTGTTTGCGATTTTTTGTCAATCTCTTCTTCTAATGTCAGACCGCCGGTAATGCTACCTTTAAACGATTCCTTTGGCACTTTCACTTTTAACTTTAACTCATACGTTGAATCTGCCTTGATGGTTATCTTAGACTCCGTTTTTACGATGTCAGTAATATCATGTTTCAAGGTTTCATCATTTTTTTTATCACTTGGACCGTATTCAACAACCCCACCATTATTGGTTGTCGTTGTCGCAATTTTCGGTTTTATAGTGACTGCTTTATTAGTGGTGTTTTTTAATAGAACCGTCAGTTCTTGTGACTGGTTCGGCTTTACTTTTAAATCAAAATAACCTTTTTTCTGATCAATTTGATTTTTTGGTTTCTGTGGTATTACAGCAAAATTCAGTTCGGATGCAAACAATACTTTGGTACCACACCCCATAAGTAAAACAACTGCCATCCCTAATACTGCGATTTTCTTAAATAACTTCATTAATAAAGCCCCCCTATAAATACATATTTTCTACAAATAGTTTAGTTGATTATTCGCCTGATTCTTCTCCGCCTGGTACTTCAGACAATGTCCAAACTAAATCAGTTTTATATTGAGTTGCAGATTTAGCAACTTTACCTGGCACTGTTAATTTAACCTGGTTATTTTTGTTCATGCTAGTTTCAACAAACTCACCATCTTTTTCTTCAAGTGATTTATCGTCATTGAATAATGAATCTTCACTACCATAACGTGCTAACCATGTACCTTCACCAGCATTTTCTGCAGCTGTCATTGCAACTTGCTCTTCGTTTGGAGCTAATGCTAAGTCATTTACTGTTGCTTTGTTCGTACCTGTTGCTGCTGAAATTGCTTCAGCACCTGTTAATGAAATCGTTGTTCCTGCTAATGATTTGTTTTTAGCATCTGCATCAGTTGCTGTGAATTCTCCATCTTGCTTAACTGTTAATACCCAACCAGCAGCGTCTCCACGGTTATCTGTTACTTGTACGTAGTGTGGACGGAATGATGCTTCGCCAGCTGCATCGTTTACACCTTGTGAATAGGCAAAGTAATCTTCATCAGTTGATGTGATTTTTTGAATACCAAAGTTGAAGTTTGAAGCAAAGTCAATGCTTAATGGTCCTGGTGTTCCTGGTTCAATCGGTAATACTGGATCGGTTGGATCAACTGGCTCTGTTGGGTCTGTTGGATCGACTGGACCTGTTGGGTCAGTGTTTGGGATGAATTTAATCGCTGAGTGAGAATTAAGTGAACCCACTGCTTCGTCTGCTGATACTGTTGCGACACCCCCGATAATGGCACTGCTTAAGATTGTCATGATTGCTACTGATTTACCAAATTTTTGAATGTTTGTCATTTTAATAATCTCCTTTTTCTTATCAATTTTTTATATTTTAGCTCGTTGTAAACAACGAGTAATATATTACTTAAGTGTTATGTGTTAATTTTCATTTGCAACCGTGTCTTCTAATGACCAGATAATACTGGCATCATAATCACCGCTACTTATTTTACCTACTGGTAAGAAGAGATTTAGACCTTTTTGATCTTCAATCCATTTTTCAGATAGGTTGAATGTCCCTTTAGTTGGATCATTTTTTTCAAATATCGTTAATTTATCTGCCGATATCACTTGATTGTCATAACGAATAACTGAAGGGATCACTTTATTGGTGTCTTGATTGGTTAACTCTTGCTCGATTTGAGCGTTAACCTTCCAACTTGATACTTCTTTACGGGTATCCTCAATGATTAAATCATCTGATTTCGATTCCACATAAAAGCTCTTATCAATCGTATTTATTTCTTGATTGCCAAATGATACGTCAGGTACTGACTTCATTACTAATTCACCTTTATCTGGCCAAATCATCATAATTGATACTTTTTCTGATGTAGCGCCATCACTGTCGGTAGCATACATCGTGAATTGATGCGGTTCGTTATCCGCTAGAATCTCTTGAATTTCTTCTTCGGTGTATTCTCTCGAAACATCACGGTACAGCTCATTACCTCCAGGTTTAATACCTAAAGATTCTGGCGCTCCGCCATCAACTTCAATGTAGGTAGTGAACGTTTCACTATCAAGATCACGGACATTTGCAACAACTTCGACTATTCCACCTAAGGCTGCATGATTTTCGGGATAATACTCATACGTTTCACCGTCTTTTACTGGTGCACCAATTGTTATTTCTGGTGCAAGATTTTCAACAACAAATTTCGTACCCGCTTTAAAAGTAACATCCTTATACGTAAGATCTTCTCTTGGATTAATGTTACCTTTATCCGAATTAGTCTCCGGTGGTGAATCAATATCGGCTTTACCAGCCTTATCTTCTAATAACAGTTGACCTGTCATATCTTTCACAAAGGTTCCAGTCGGAATCTCCATACTCCAATTACCATCTGCATCAACTTCTGTTGTAACAGGCGATAAAAGCGTACCGTTTAGTTCTAGATAAACGGTTGCACCAACCTCACCAGTCCCTTTTAAGGTTGTCGTGTTAACAGAAACACGTTTCGTCAACAACTCAGTTGGTTCAGGTGGTGTAACATCAACAACTGTATACTCGGACTGCTCTTGTTGAATATGGGCGCCGTTCGCTGAAAGGGCCGTTACCACCTTATCTTGTAGATTTAATTTATCACCCGTATATTTAACTTCTCCAGTTTCATCTGTTTTAAGATCGGGATGGAGCACACTATATGAATCTTTCAATTCAACAATACCTTGGTCCTTTCCTGCGTAAACAGGGATGTAATGGAAGTTACCTTCATCATCCATACCGTTCTCATCAGGTACATAACCTAAAATAACTTTTCCGCTGATTGAATATTCAGCGTTTGTTACATCATTGAACTCGAACTCAGGATCTTGGTTCAGCCCACTAATACGACGTAATCCTTCTACACTAAAGATCGATTGTAAACCACTATCACTCGATGTAACCGTACCATTGGCTAGTCGAGTAACATAATCAACCTTGCTACCACCGTATGTTGCAGGTCCTAAGACCTGGTCTTTTAGTTCCCATACGTTCACGTCCGAATTTTTAATTGAAAATTCTTTAAAGTTTGTGTTTGCGATACTAGAATTTGCATTTGTTGCTGTACTCGAATTACGTAAATCGTAGTTTTTTGGTGTATCAATCGTAATTGTTGTTCGTCTTGCATCATTGGCAATACTAGCGTCAAACAATCGGCTATTCGTATTACCGATAATATAAAATTCACTTTCTGGTCCTACATAAAACCGTGAATCTTCACCTGTCTTAACATTTGAATTAAACGACACTGGCGACTGGCCTGATGATAAAGATGTGATGTTAATCTTATTTTTCCCATCAGCGACGAAGCTGCTTTTATAGTAGTCGGATCTAAATGCATTACCTGGCATGGTCGCATTATAAGTCGCGCCCTCTTCTAAATGAATTTCATTGTAGTAAGCGAATACAACCGGAAATGCTACGCCTGAACCGGTCATTTTAAAGCTACCCGTTGCATTCTTTCCAATAACAAAGTCATGTGATCCCGCACTGTCTTCTCTCATGCCAGCTTGTGCAAACCAGAAAAACGATCTATCATCATGGGCTGTTTGTTTAAAACCGATAACTTTCGCATTATCTTCGATTTTAACACCGTCGATAACAGCCATTTCCGTAGCGGTGTACCACGTAATATTACCGGCTAAATTTAATTGTCCACCGGATACAGAAGCGATTCGAGTTTGATTATCTAAAGCACTATTAACATCAGTGAAGTTAATTGTCCAACCCGATAATGCTGTGTTAGCATCCCCGGAAGATACGATACCAGTTACTCTACCGGCTGTTGTTGATAATGTTTTAATATTACTAATTGAAAAGGTTGCCGTTGCTGACTGTTGCACTCGAAAGACTTGATTACCTAAATCGAGGTTATAGCCATTCCCTTCGATACTGAAGTCAGTGTTACGTCCTGCGGCAAGATCTCCGGTGGTACGTGTAATATCATTACTTAAGGAAACCGCTGTGACTGTTCCATCTGCATAGGCAGCTCTCAACTCTTCCCATGTTGATATAGCAGTACCTGCACGTGTTGCTTTTGCTTTCTGTTTAGGTGTTTCTTCTTTGCTTGCGCTTGTTTCTTCTTTGCTTGCGCTTGTTTCTTCTTTGCTTGCGCTTGTTTCTTCTTTGCTTGCGCTTGTTTCTTCTTTGCTTGCGCTTGTTTCTTCTTTGCTTGCGCTTGTTTCTTCTTTGCTTGCGCTTGTTTCTTCTTTGCTTGCGCTTGTTTCTTCTTTGCTTGCGCTTGTTTCTTCTTTGCTTGCGCTTGTATCTTCTTTGCTTGCGCTTGTATCTTCTTTGCTTGCGCTTGTATCTTCTTTGCTTGCGCTTGTTTGTGGTTCGCTTGTTATTATTTGAGAGGCAAAAGTGACTGTTTCACCTACAAATAACGTGGCAATCATAATAATTACCATCAGAAAATACCTGCTTTTTCTTTTCATGCGGTTCCCTCCATCATTTATTTTTACTATGAATTCGATAACAGCTAGCTCACAATTTCCCGAACCAAATTTATGCATGGATTCATATGGATAAATCGGTATTCGTTCTGCTATAACCTTAATACTATCCTGTCTACCTCTCAATGTGAAATAGATATTTCGGATAGCACTATTACCATTCGCTATAGCCATAAGTGTGACTTCAACGAAGCCCACTCAGTTCTATCGCAGGAGGAATCGAACTGATTAAGTTTGTCCTGTGGTAATAAAGGACGAATGCTGTTAGTTACACGACCAACTAAATGGCTAATACAAATATTATCTTATTTGTCAAATTAAGTTGGACAATTGTTCTTCATTTACGTCACTCAAAAACACTTCCAATGGTGTCCGGTAGTTTAATGATTTTCTTGGTATGTGATTTCTTTTTGAAGCAACAGCTGAAATGAAGTTTTGGTCAACTTGGTTAAAGTCCATCTTTTTCGGCAAGCCATTTCGACGCAAAATGCCATTAGAATTTTCGTTTAGACCGCGTTGTGAAGGTGTTCCAGGATACGCAAAATAGATAGAGATATCATTCGAGTTACTCATTTCTTTCCAGTTTGAGAATTCTTTTCCACAATCAAACGTGATTGATTTAAACATGTTTTTGGGAATAGATTGTAACCAAGCAGTCGTTGCTTTTTCGATATCTGCTGCTTTACGACCTTCTGGTTTTAATGTGATTATCACTTTTGAAAGTCGCTCAACTAACGTGATAACAGCACTTTTATGATGAACACCGACAATTGTATCACCTTCCAAGTGTCCAAATTCTTCATTGAATTGAGTATAATCAGTCAATCGTTCCGAAATATTACGCTTAAATGCTTGCCTTCCGCGACGTTCGTTGTGTCCGTTTGGCTTACGTTTACCTTTCATTGGTAGCTTTGTGATATCGAAGTCGTTCGCTTTAAATAGGCGATAGAGCGTTCTAACAGAACATGAGATAGGTATCTCAGCACGACCAATAATCACATCAGGTGTCCAGCCTTTAGCTGTCATTTTCTGAATGTAAGTTTGTTGATCCGTACTTAAAATGATAGGTCGTCTGCCACAATATGTTTTATTTTCTTTGTATTTTTGATAATAATCACTGGCTGAGGAACCTTTCTTAAAAAAATTGTAGACATTATCAATCGTTGTCTTGAACATCCTAGTCTCTTCAATCCGGTTAAAACAGATTGTTTCGTTTGGAAATAGGCTTCTATCATTACAAGTACATTTGGTGTAGAGATGTTTATAGGTCATTTGTCTACACTCCTAATAATTCTTTGGTCGGAACTATTTTGAGTGTCGCACAAATGACTTTTTTATTTGTCTAGCTTAATTTTACTATCGGCGTTCCTATCAAACACAATAAATGGGAAATACGGATGAGTAATACCGATATCAAAAAAGACAATAGTTCTGTTCGTGTATTCAGAAATTATTCCATGCTATACTTGCCAATATCTAAACAACACTTAATGATAAGGAGCAACAATTATGCTATCACTACTTCATACCTTCATAGCTGTATATGAAAAGAAGAGTTTTTCACAAGCTGCAGCCCTACTTTATATTTCTCAGCCGACTGTTTCTACTCATATTCACCGCTTAGAAGAACTCACGGATACCCCACTGTTCGTTCGACACGACAAAAACGGTATCGTTCCGACCCCGTTCGGCGTCCTTTTTTATGAACGATCTCGTTATTTAGTTAATTATTGGAATTGCACTATGAATGAGTTGCAACAAACAAAAAACAAGCGGAAACGTATGAGCATTTTAATGTCTCATTCAATTGCTGAAGGTTATTTCAATGACTTTATTCCTCTTTTGATTTCTTGTTTTCCCGATATCGATTTTGATTTCCGTGTATATAACTCAGAAGATATTATCAACGAAGTAATACAGAATAGTAAAACGCTCGGATTGATTGAAAAGCCACTTACTCATAAAAAATTAACCGCGAATGCACTTCTGAACGATGAACTCGTACATGTCGGTGATGTCAATTCACCTTACTGGCTAATGCGCGAACCTCATTCAGGTCTGCATTTTTACCAAGAACTTTATTTTGACCAACATAAGCTCGACTTAAATAAGCTCTCAACGAACAATATCAGTTTTATTTACAAACTTTTACAAAACAACATTGGGCAAACATTGGTATCAAAAAAAGCTCTTGAAAATTTACCCGGAATTCCTTGGGAGCCGACCAATATTAGTCGCTCTTTAACGCTGGTCAGTAATCCTCTCGTTACTGAAGATGACACACTAAAGGCGCTCTCCCAATTTATTTGTAAAACCTTAAAAAATAACTTCCCCCCCACTGCATAATCAAAAAACCATCCAACACTCATACATGTTGGATGGTTTTTTGATTATAGACAACGTAGCATTAAATTCCCTTTCTCTTTGAAGATAGTTCATGTACATTCTTAGTATACTTGCACCTTTTCTCCTATTCAGCTTAACTGCTCTCAATCTTTTCCATCGCTATTTGTCGGCGTATTTCAGCCGCTTTAAATTCAGCCGCCAAAAAGGCTGCGATTTCCTCATTCAAACTATTTTCTACGTGCATTTTCTTTTGAATCATGATTAAATTACGCCAAAGATTCGTTGGTTGCCAATCTAATTGTGGCAAATACGCCAATGCTTTTTTCGAGACGATTGTTTGTCCAATATTACTTTTGAGCAACTTGAAAATAAAACTCAAATTATTTGTAACAATCTTATTCGCGCTAATTTCATTTTTATCAAGATATAGATCTTGATAATATCTAACACCTGAATTTTTTTCCCGCATTAGCCAATATGGGGAATTCGTTTGTCCGACATGAATCATTTCATCTTTTATAATAACTAACTCTTTCAAATCTAGACGATTGGTCGGTTTTTCAATTAAACCAATCACCTCGTTTGATTGTGTAACAGTGTGTATAATTTCTTCGGAATTTTTGATAAAAAAAGAAAAATCTAACTGTGGAAAAGTAATAATTAATTTGGGAATAAATTCATTAAAATACAATTCTGCGATAGAATGTGATATTAAAATCTTAATTTGTTGACGTTCTCGTTTTTTTTGCTGTAATTCTTCAATTGTTTCTTCCCATTCATTTATCATTAGTAACGCTTTTTCATAAAAAACGTCGCCAAATTCAGTCGGTTCTACACCTTTTTTCTCATTGCGAACAAAGAGCTTTGTTTGTGTTATTTCTTCTAACTTTTGGATATGAATCGAAACCGTAGGTTGTGATATGTATAATATTTTGGCAGCCTGAGAAAAATTACGCAATTCATAAACTACGACATACGTATGTAATAGTGATAACATAAAACGCCCCCTCTCATTCAATTATCAGTACTGCATATATCTTAATTAATCATCTCGAAATAGTATTTTCCTTTTAACAAACATTTCCGACAAATGACATTAGAGTACTAAAAAGTTAACTGTCATTATGCATTATCTGCTAACGAATACACATCGTTATATTAGTTAAACTGGTTAACGTCTGTCGTTTCTATTAGTTTTTCAATTAATTAAAAAACTGCAATAGAAAAACGATGTTTTTTGTAAAGCAGCTAACGGGTCTCGTTTAAATTACTATTTCTTTTCTATTCGATACCAGCTAATTATTCTCGCCAAACTTTATTCTGCTGTCAAAACATTTAATATAGAAAGAACTCGCATAACATTTCACTGTTTCTCTGAAAATAATTCTAAAAATCATCACTTTAAGATATTAAATTGCACTTTATCTGTGTCAAAAAAACAAGCCTTATACGTTCTTATGTACTAACACTTCCCTGTTTTATAGAAAAATAAACATCTGAACCAACTATTCCCACACGTTAAATTGAGTTCTTCCTTAAACTATAAAAAGCGATGCGAGGTAACCCTCGCATCGCTCTTAGATGATTCCCTCTTTCAACGTATCTTTTAATAGCGGTAGTAGACCATTTCCTCATTGCCACCAAACATCAGGATCACAATGCTAATGACAAAGCAGATTGCGGAGACAATTATAATGAGCCGTCCTTGTTTCTGGTTTGTTTTTGAGTAAATAAAGCCACAGATTGCACCCACAACACCAAATACAATCGGTAAGAAAAAGATTGAAATAATCGCTGCAGCCCAGCCGCACATTTGAAAGTACCGACTATTAGAGGACTGTGATAATTGTTTTGCTTTATCATTAATACCGGCTAAAGAATTGGTTGTTGATGCTGTTGCGACGATTTCTTTAACATTAATCACAAAATCATCACCGACTGGATACACATCTACTTCTGTACCAACTTCTGGTGTGAAATCCAAGCTTGTTTTTTTAACAGTCACGACACTATTGCCTGCGCGACTAATAAATACTTCTGTTTCTGTTACCTTAATAATTTTATTCTCTTATTTGTCAAATTAAGCTGGACAATTGTTCTTCATTTACGTCACTCAAAAACACTTCCAATGGTGTCCGGTAGTTTAATGATTTTCTTGGTATGTGATTTCTTTTTGAAGCAACAGCTGAAATGAAGTTTTGGTCAACTTGGTTAAAGTCCATCTTTTTTGGCAAGCCATTTCGACGCAAAATGCCATTAGAATTTTCGTTTAGACCGCGTTGTGAAGGTGTTCCAGGATCCGAAAAATAGATAGAGATATCATTCGAGTTACTCATTTCTTTCCAGTTTGAGAATTCTTTTCCACAATCAAACGTGATTGATTTAAACATATGTTTGGGAATAGATTGTAACCAAGCAGTCGTTGCTTTTTCGATATCTGCTGCTTTACGACCTTCTGGTTTTAATGTGATTATCACTTTTGAAAGTCGCTCAACTAACGTGATAACAGCACTTTTATGATGAACACCGACAATTGTATCACCTTCCAAGTGTCCAAATTCTTGATTGAATTGCGTATAATCAGTCAATCGTTCCGAAATATTACGCTTAAATGCTTGCCTTCCGCGACGTTCGTTGTGTCCGTTTGGCTTACGTTTACCTTTCATTGGTAGCTTTGTGATATCGAAGTCGTTCGCTTTAAATAGGCGATAGAGCGTTCTAACAGAACATGAGATAGGTATCTCAGCACGACCAATAATCACATCAGGTGTCCAGCCTTTAGCTGTCATTTTCTGAATGTAAGTTTGTTGATCCGTACTTAAAATGATAGGTCGTCTGCCACAATATGTTTTATTTTCTTTGTATTTTTGATAATAATCACTGGCTGAGGAACCTTTCTTAAAAAAATTGTAGACATTATCAATCGTTGTCTTGAACATCCTAGTCTCTTCAATCCGGTTAAAACAGATTGTTTCGTTTGGAAATAGGCTTCTATCATTACAAGTACATTTGGTGTAGAGATGTTTATAGGTCATTTGTCTAGCTTAATTTTACTATCGGCGTTTATTTGCTTGCTTACCGATTTCTGTGGTTTTTTTTACATCAACCCCATAGGTTGTTGCATTATCATACCCGGTCTTTTTATTACTGCTATGCATCCAATCTTCTAATGATTTCGCCCCTTTAGATTGATTGACACTCCCATTAGTTACTGCTAAATTTTTATGATGAGTCGCCATATCATTGCGTTGATCTGCTGTCATATAAAGCCTTGCTTTATCATTGTCATGAATCGATTTTGCCGAAACAACATGGTCGATATGTGTTCGACTATCTTTTTTCAAATGCTTCCGAGTGTAATCATCTTTGATAATTTTATTATTTTTAAAAAGTTCTTTTCGCATTTTAGGAAAATCTTTTTCGTAAGCCTTACGATCAAACTTAGTCGTATATTGCTGTTTAATTTCCTCGTTAGCAAAAACACAGTTGTTTGCATTGTGCAGTGTTGTAAGATTACCACCTTGTTTAAATTGGTCATAGGTCATCCCTAATCCAAACGTTTGCAAAATACTTTTACCGATTTCACGACGACATTCACTCATAAAACTATCTATTTCTGTTTTTTCAATTTTCGTTTCTTGTGCTTGAAATAAATCCTTAAACTCTTCATTTTGTAATATCGTATCTAGTTTTATGTCTGTTGCGATTATACTCACCATCTTCCTGATGTTGTTGACTAGTCTTAAATAACCGAAAAGGTCACGCTTTAGTATTGCACTACATTCTCAATCCAATTTATATACAGGGTCGCTAAATCAATCATTAAATAATACGATGGTTTTATCATAACTTTAAACAAGTGGCGTATCATCTGGATTTGCCCTGACTCAACTGATTTTCCAATAAAAAAACACCGGGATGATCGGCGTGTGCCACATTATGATTTATTGAGGGTATACACCTCCTTTTTTGATGCGAAACGACTTAATAAAAAGAGGTGCTTTTAAAAGCACCTCTTTTAGATAGAATACTTACTTATGATACGCATGACCATGAATAATCCGGTAACTCCGATAAATTTGCTCCACCAACACTAACTTCATCAACTGATGTGGATAGGTCAACTTACCGAATGAGATCAGTTGGTTACTTTTCGCTAACACCGCTTCACTCAAACCGAGTGAGCCACCAATAATAAAGACGATGCTGCTCTTTCCTTGAATACCGAGTTGGTCAATTTGCTGTGCCATTTCCTCAGAGCTATTTTGTTTGCCGTTAATCGCGAGCGCGAACACATAATCCTGCTCTTTTACTTTGGCGAGAATCCGTTCACCTTCTTTGTCTTTCACTTGTAGCATCTCAGCCTCACTGAGGTTTTCAGGCGCTTTCTCATCCGGCACTTCGATGACTTTAAACTTACAATACTTCGTTAAACGCTTCGCATATTCTTCAATCCCTTGCTTTAAATACTTTTCTTTCAACTTACCCACAGAAATAATCGTTATATTCACAGTTTATCATCCTTTTCCACAATGTTATGCACAATCTCTTATCCACACAATCCACACTTTTATCCACATTTTGTAGGCGAACTTACGTTCCCCACTAGATAAACACTCTTATTTTGGCAGTACTCACAGGTTATCCACAGGTCATTTGGTTCAATCTTATTTATTTGCGGGAAGGTCCCCTCTGCATAAATATAGTCATCCAAGATATAATCGACATGTTCATCACAAGCGTAGTAAGCTTTATCAGTTTTATTCATTTTTTTAAAACCTCCATCTTTCCTTAGTATAAATTATTTTATCCACATTTTCAACGACAGTTATACACAGACGAACCTCATTTTGTGGATAACTGTAAAAAAAACGTTCGTAACGATGACGTTACGAACGTTTCTCTTAATTAACTAGCACTCAAGGCATCTGACTCTTTCAGTTTTACTTTAATTGTTTGTTTTTTACCGTCGCGATAGATCTCAACATCAACCGTATCACCGATTGTTAGTTTTTGATTATAGAGCGCTTTACGTAATGACATCGAATCTTTCACATCCGCACCAGCAAATTTCACAATCACATCATACGTTTTCATCCCAGCATCAGCGGCTGCAGAGGCGTTTGATACATTTTGTACCATGACACCACTCGTGATTGATTCTGGTAATTTAAGCACATCAACTAATTGTGTCGCTGCTATGGTATTCAAATCACGTAAGGTTACGCCTAATGACGGACGTGTTACTTTTCCATTTGTTTGAAGGGCTGTAATAATTGGTTCGGCATCATTAATCGGAATCGCAAAACCAATGCCTTCAACATCTGATGACGATAGTTTCATTGAGTTAATCCCAATCACTTGTCCATCAATGTTAATTAAGGCCCCCCCACTGTTACCAGGGTTAATCGCCGCATCGGTTTGAATAACATTTGTTTCCCAGTCACTGTTACCATCACTATCAATATCAACTGGAACAGTCCGGTCAATACCTGAAATAATTCCTTGTGTAACTGATCCGGCATAGGCGGTCCCTAATGGGCTACCAATTGCAATCGCTGCTTCACCGGTTTTAAGGGCGGCTGAATCTCCGAAGGTCGCAACTTTTTTTACGTCGGTATCTTTAATTCGTAAGACGGCTAAATCTGTCCACGCATCCGCGCCAATTAATTTCGCTTCCGCTTTTTTACCGCTTGATAGTATTACTTCAAGCGAGTCTGCATCGGCAATAACATGGTTATTGGTCACGATATAAGCATAGCCTTTTTCTTTCTTATAAATAACACCGGAACCAGAACCGGATTCAACCGCTTCATCTGAGGTTGCTGTTTGGCTATTACGACTACCATTTGATCCGCCTAAAATATCATCTAAGCCATTGCTTTGTTTTTGATAGTTCAAAACACTAACAACCGCATCTTCGGCTTTTTTCACGGCGTCGGTAACAGATGATGTCGCATCAACCGATACTTTTTTGACATTGCTCGATTGGGTTGTTTTTGTATCTGAACCAGCTAACGGTGTTGCACCCTTATTATTGCCACCCATCAAGCTGCCACCAAATAAAGCGATGATTAAAGCACCGACTAACACACCTACCAAGCCGCTAAAGAAGTAACCGGCTTGGCTTTTCTTTTGTTTAACAGGCGCTGATTCTGTCGGCATTCCCTCAGATTCAACCGTTTTTATTGGTTCCTCTGTCGCTGTTGGTTCACTTGTAGTCAGCGTTTCTTCAGCAGCAGCTGTTGTTAACTCATCAAATTCTTTATTTTCAGTCATAACAATCGACTCCTTTAATTCGTTTATTTTTCATTTACTCTATGCTTTTACTATACCCTCTAAACATGAAATTTCTATGAATAAACTGTAAAATGATTTTATCATCTTCATTTAAAGAAGAAAAACACTAACCAGTCGCCAGTGTTTTTCAGTATTACTGCTATTTAAATAAGATGATTCAATCCGGTTAACGGTGTCGCCTTATTTGGATCGGTATCAAAAATACGCACCTGTGGCCCGACTGCGATCCCCTGTTGAGCTAGTGTTTGTTCCACTGTCATACGCGCAATATCTTTCATATTATTATCCTGGCTTAAATGTCCTAAGTAAATGCGCTTCGTTTTATCGCCAATTACTTCACTCATTGCCATGCCTGCATCTTCATTCGATAAATGGCCCTCATCCCCTAAAATACGCTGTTTCGTATTCCATGGATAACGACCTGCTCGCAGCATCGCCACATCGTGATTACTCTCAAACAAGTAGACATCTGCATTGCGGATCACACCCTTCATCCGTTCACTCACATAGCCCGTATCGGTCATCGTTACAATCTTATGCGCCCCTTGATGAAAAGTATAAAACATTGGGCTGGCTGCATCATGTGAAACGGTGAACGACTCGACATCAATTGAACCAAATGTTTTTACGCTATCCTCATTAAAGATATATTTTAAATCGGTCGCAATTTCACCAACTGACTGTGGCATCGCCTGCCATGTTTTCTCGTTGGCATAGATTGGTATCTGATATTTGCGTGCTAAGACGCCTAAACCTTTAATATGATCGCTATGTTCATGTGTAATGAGCATCGCATCAACATCGGCTAATGAGCGTCCGACCGATTGGCATAATTCTTCCATCTTCTTACCACTATGACCACAATCAATCAAGAGTAATTGACTATCCGATTCGATTAAGGTCGCATTACCTGAGCTACCACTCGTTAAGAACGAGTAACGTAAATCAGCGACAGCTGGCATTTTACTCGTTGCACTTGTCTTTGTTATAAATTCCATCATTTTCCCCCTAAGACGCTGTCGTATATTCTGTATCATTTGACATGTCTGCTGTTAATACTTGCCCTTCAATGGCATCCACCATCAATTGACTCTTTTGACCATTTACTTCTACTGTATAATACCATACTGGCATATACACATTGGAACTTTCGAGTTCGCCCAAAATATAGTAGCCCAGTTGCACATCGAGCACTGTTGTTTTATCAGCAACCTTGTTGTTTTGAAACAAACTTTCAAACCCTTGCAAGGGCGAAATCAAATCATTACTGCCTTCTAATGGCGTAATATCGGTCAACAAGGTTTGTTGATAGCTCTTAACGTAGCCTTTTTCATAATGAAAGATGAGTTTCGCTTCTTCTCCAAAAACAAACCTTTTTGTCTTATAGTGTTGGCTAAAGACGATTTCATTCGTCGTCTTATCATAGGTCGATAAATGATAAGACGCACCTTGATAAATATTATTGGCAACATAACTTTTAAGCACTGTGAAATTCGGTGCTTCCGCTTTGACCTCATCGGTAATATCACTGCTTATCATTTTATTATTATCCACTAGTTGAAACTTTTGCTTAGTAAGGGACTTAAGGTCTTTGAGGGCAAACTGTTTGTAATGAGCACTCAAATAATGGGCTTGTTTAGGAAATGTTTTGAAATCGGCTTGATCAATCTTAATACCACGTTCGACTAAGCTATCTTCAAAACTCGTGTGACTCAATGCGTCTAATTCATTTTCCTGCTGTTTCATATACAATAAAAACAGGAGATAGACATCGAGCAACATAAATACGACAACAAAGATAACAAGCGTTTTTCGCCATTCCATTAACTGAACCTCCCTTTATTCTAATATCTCATAGTTGCCGTTGACATAATACACCCAGTGCGGTTCTAACGTTACTAATGACGCTTCTGCCCCGCTTCTTTTCATCACATAGACGACATTCAAACCATTCACATTATCTAGTGTGCCGAGTTTATCTCGTAGGTTTTCAAGCGCTTCTGTCGGACTTTTCAATGTCATCTTAACATCTTCTGATGGAATACCGGTACTGAGCTCAAACATGGGACGCTGATAGCGATAAATATTTGAGCTCCCTGAAGTAGTCTTGATCAACGAGCCTCCAAAGTCGCTATAGACTGGAATATTATTAATACTCAAACGATAGCTCACTTCAGCTTTTGTATCATCATAATCATCTATGATAAAATCCCCTGTGAAACCACTATGACTGTTAATATAGCTAATGCTTTCATTAATAACATGTGCCTTATCTGCCTGTGCTTTTTTAGTCTCCGTTATTTCTTGGGCTGGATTAACATAGAGCAACATCCCATTCACTAAATCATAGCGTAATAAAACACTGCCATTAATATATTCACGCACCTTATCGTTGTTACTGATCATCGCCGGATCTGCTTTATTTAATAACGCCTGTTGAAACTTCGCAATTGACAAAGCTTCGGCCACATATGTCTTTTTAGCGAGTACAATCGGCTCTGACGAGGAATTAAACGTGAATCGTTTTAAGACGATTGGTAAAATCGCCCGTGTTTCTTTTGCTTGATACCGTTCATTCAGTTTTCTCAGCGCCTCTGATGTCACATCAGCCACAACGAGTGTACGTGTCTGTGAATTAATGAAACTGACGTTTCCTTTCTTCTTATCAAACGAAAAAATAATTTCATCGAAGGTATCGTCTTCATCAATATTGCTAGTATCCAAATGATTCGTCATTTGCTGATACACGACGTAAGGAATGGCAACATGATACTTAATCCGTAACGAATTCGGTAAGTTTTCCGCATCAATCAATGCTTTTTTACTCAGCGTATCGCTCTGGTGAAGGTTGTTGAACAGTTGCGACTTAACTAAGGCATCAATATCTGCTGTTTTCTGGGAATTCACTTTCCAAAAACTATCATTTTTTTGATAGACAATAAAATTCGGCTTATATAAAGCTCTCCCGCTTTCATTTTGACCGATACTTACTTTTTCTGCCACATCACTCGTAATCGTTTCATAAGCTGGTGTTGCATTCCAAATTTTCCATGCCAATACAATACTTAAGATGACAACAAAAGCTAGTAAGATGGGAATGCTTTTCTTTTTCACTCCCATCCCTCCTCTTCATCCTCAACAAAATCATCATATGGGAGAGTAAACGAAATAATCGTGCCTTTTTCTTCGGTACTTTCAGCCCAAATACGACCGCCGTGAGCATCGATCATTTCTTTGGAAATTGCTAAACCTAAACCTGTACCGCCCATCGCGCGCGACCGCGCTTTGTCGACCCTGAAAAAACGTTGGAAGATCTTTTCTAAATTATTCTTCGGTATCCCCATCCCTTGATCGCGGATACTAATTTTTATTTCATCGCCTTGTCGGGCGAGATAAAATGAAATCGTCCCACCATCTGGAGAATATTTAGTGGCATTTGAAATGATATTATCAATGACTTGCACAATTTTATCTTCATCGATTTCAATCAAGATATACTCGGTCGTAATGTAACGCTTGAAATTAATACTGTCTTTTTTAGACATCTCGTGACGATCAATTATTTGGTTGAAAAATGAATTGAAATGCACAAAATTGCGTTCTAACTTCGTGCGTCCGCTATCTAAACGAGATAATTTCAACAGGTCATTAACCAAGCGAATCATTCGTTCGGTCTCATTTTGAGTCACCTGAATAAAATGCGGCGCAATCGTTGTATCTTTCCAAGCACCATCTCCTAATGCTTCGAGATAGCTTGCCATACTCGTTAATGGTGTTCGCAGTTCATGTGATACATTCGCAACAAATTCACGCAACTCAGCGTCGATTCGTTCTTGCTCGGTAATATCGTGCAAGACTGCAATGACGCCATTAATAAAGCCTGTTTCCCGTTGAATCGCTGAGAAATTGGCGCGTAACACGTAATTTTGACGTTCAGTCGATAAATCAATCGTGACCGACTCTTTTTCTTCCAATAATTTTTCATACGTATAATTGGAATCGATGTTTAATACTTCTGCAATCGAGCGTTCCATTGCATCTTCTTGTTTTATTTTTAGCATATCCGCGGCTGGTCGATTAATTAACATAATTTTACCGCGGCGATCGGTCGCAATCACACCGTCAGTCATATACGAAAGAATTGAGGATAATTTGCGACTTTCACCTTCAACACTCGCTTGTGCATCCTGCACTTTACGGGTCAAAATATTAAAAGCACTTGCCAATTGACCAATTTCATCCATCCCATACACCTTAACTTTGCGAGAGTAGTTCCCTCGCGTCATCGCTACGGCTTGTTCGCGCATTTCTTTGATTGGTTTCGTAATTGTACGCGCCAACCAGACACCTAATAGACAGGTGATTGCCATCGCAAAAATCGTCCCTTTGACAAAGATACTCGTGATTTCAGTCACCTGTGTATAGACGGGTTCAATTTCAGAAACAATGTAAATAACACCGCGGGTATCATTTTGTAATTTCAATGGTTGCGCCATCACCCATACACGCTGTTTTTTATCCTTATCCAATAATATATTATCTTCTTTTGTGTTATTTAATAACGTTCGGCGGATCATCTGGTCTTTGGCTTGTTGTCCAACCATCGTTTGATTGGCGCTACTGGTCGTACCAATGACACGACCAGCACCATTGACAACACGAACTTCTCTTACATTGGTAAGACTACCCGAAAAACTCGTCATTGTCTTTTGAATTTCAACTTCGGCAGCTTCTTCTTTTTCTTTCGCACTTGTGTTTGCCTTATCATCGACGTCGTCCATTACGTCTTGAATATTATTTTCGAGCAGGCTCACACGGTCACGAATAGATTGCTGAAAATTATATACTAATTGATGCTCTACTTTTTGGACAAAGTAGGCACTAATGATTTGCATTGCAATTAATACGAGTAACATATATACAAGGACAATTTTAAAATGAATCGATTGATATATTTTTAGCCGTTTCATAGCGCACTACTCCTGTTCAGGGTTACGTAAATAATAGCCTACCCCACGTCTTGTTACGAGCCACGTTGGATGACTTGGTGTATCTTCAATTTTTTCACGCAAGCGTCTCACTGTTACATCCACGGTACGAACATCGCCAAAGTAGTCATACCCCCACACGGTTTGCAGTAAGTTTTCACGCGTCATCACTTGTCCAATATGTTGTGCCAAGTAGTGGAGCAGTTCAAACTCACGATGTGTCAAATCAATTTGTTGTCCCCGTTTCGAAGCGACGTAAGCTTCGGGATGAATAATTAAGGCACCAATTTTTATCTCGGTGATTTTTTCTTGCTTTTGGATATTTTCCGCATTCGAACGTCGGCGTAAATTTGCTTTAACACGGGCAATTAATTCACGGTTACTAAATGGTTTCGTTACATAATCATCGGCGCCTAATTCAAGACCTAATACCTTATCGAACTCGGAATCCTTTGCTGTGACCATAATAATCGGCATATCATATTTTTTGCGGATTTCTCGACACACTTCCATCCCATCACGGCCAGGTAACATGATATCGAGTAAGACAAGGTCTGGTTGAAAGGCCTCAACTTTATCCAACGCTTCATCCCCATCATAGGCAACCTCAACCTCATAACCTTCTTTAGTTAAATTAAAATCAACGATGTCTGCGATTGGCTTTTCATCATCAACAACAAGTATTTTTTTCTCGCTCATGGTCAATCCCCTCTCTTTGGTTCATCTATCGGATTACTACGTTATCTTTTTAATCATATAATCATTATAACTGATTTAGACGACACTCGCACGAAATCACTAGCAGTCATGCTCCGTTACATTATCACAAAAAAAACAGCAGGCGTCTCCTTATTCAGGAACACATGCTGCTTTTTAATAATTTATAGCTGAAACACCGTCTCATCATCTGATTGACAGTGACGCTTACTTAATAACTGCCCCAACTTCATCAATCATTTCATTGACAGATTCAAGCCCTCCGCCACCTAAATACCAAACTTCGGGATTCAAGTAAACGACGTGTTTGTTTTTATACGCATTTGTCGTTTCAACCAGTTCATTTTCGACCACTTTTTTGCCACTGGCTTCGCCACCAATCGCTGCGCTACGGTCAACCACGAATAAGTAATCAGGGTTTTTCTCGCTGATGTATTCAAATGAAACACTTTGTCCGTGGGTTGCCACCTTCAGCTCTTTATCAGCTGGTGTAAAGCCCAGCACATCATGGATGAGACCAAAGCGTGACTGCGATCCATAAGCCGATGCCTTACCTTCGTTCGCTAAAATAATTAAGGCCGTTTTATCAGTAGGTACCTTGGCTTTAAATGTTTTCACTTTCTCATTAATTGCTCCAAGTTCTGTTTCAGCGGCTGTTTCTTTACTAAATACTTTCGCTAATTCAGTCGTATTTTGTGTCAATGAGTTTAAGTAATCTGTCGTATCGACGGATAACTGAATTGTGGGGGCGATTGCACCCAATTTATCATTCATTTCAGCTAAGCGGCCTGAACTAATGATTAAATCCGGTTTTAATTCGTTGACTTTTTCGATGTCGATTTCTTTTAAGCCACCTAAATTAGCGACTTTATCAGTGTCGTATTTTTTCAAGTAGCTCGGTACGCCTTCACGTGGCATCCCCACAACTGTATCACCCACACCTAAAGCGTCCATTGTATCAAGCACACCGTAGTCAAGCACGATTACTTTTTCAGGGTTCTTTGGCACTTTTACATCACCATTGGTCGTTTTAATCGTCACCGCTGCTGCTTTGTTTACGTCATCCTTCTTCGCATCTTCTTTCGGGCTACAGGCAACTAATAAGACCAACATCAGCGTTGCCATAATCATCAACATTTTCTTCATTTTTCTTCCCCCTTATAATAGTCATTCTTTAAAATACAAGCAATACTTACAACTGTTGACCTCAGTAATTGCCAACGGCATATCGTACACTAACTTGAGCATCTCGGTCGTCATCATCGATTCGGTATCACCTTGGGCCACTACTTTTCCATCTTTTAAGCCGACCATGTAATCGGCATAAGCCGATGCAAAATTAATGTCGTGCAACACAATCACAATCGTTTTACCAAATTCATCCACAAGCCGACGTAGTATTTTCATCATCTGAACGGCATGTTTCATATCTAAATTATTCAAAGGTTCATCGAGCAAGACGTATTCTGTGTCCTGTGCAATAATCATTGCAATATACACCCGTTGTTGCTGACCCCCTGACAGTTCGTCAAGGTAGGCATTCTTTAAGGACGTTATTTCCATGTATGCTAATGCTTCGTCGATTTTTTGTTGGTCGACGGCCGTCAATCGTCCTTGCGAATACGGAAACCGGCCGAATGCGACTAAGTCGGCCACGCTCAAACGGGCACTCACGTGATTGCTCTGTTTTAAAATCGCCAATTTTTGCGCAAGAGCACGACTTTTCCACTGTGTAACATCTCGTTCATCAATCAAAACGTTGCCCTCTTCTTTACTAATAAGCCGGCTCATAATACCCAACAAGGTGCTTTTCCCCGCCCCATTGGCTCCGATAAAAGCGGTCAGCTGTTGTGAGGGAATCGTCAAGGTTACCTCATCTAATATTATTTTTTGCTGATATTTCTTCGATACTCCCAGTGATTGTAACATTACTTCCGTCCTTTCTTCACAAGCAGGTAAATAAAGTAACTACCGCCGATGAAATTGATAATGACACTCAAAGTTGTCGCAAAAGTGAGTAAGCGTTCAACGATAAATTGGCCCAGGACGAGCGCAATGATTGCGATTAAAATCGCACCTGGCAATAAGATTGCATGTCGATGTGTTGAAAAAAACTGATAGGACAAATTAACGACGAGTAAGCCTAGAAAACTCACCGGACCGACCAAGGCGGTCGATGTCGAAATAAGAATCGCCACAATCAATAAAATATGTCGTGCCATCTTTGTATACGACACGCCGAGATTAACACATTGGTCCTTGCCTAATTGCAACACATCTAAACGGCGGTAGATGAACATAACATACAGTAACGCTATCACCGTAAACACGGTAGCAATTACTAATACATCTCCGTTAACAGCAGTAAAACTCGCAAACATCTTGCCTTGAACAATTAAAAAGTCATCAGGATCAATTAACATTTGCATAAAAGAGGCCCCACTTTGAAACAAGGTTCCTAATATAATGCCAAACAATAATAACGTAAAGACAGACTGACTTAATCGTCCGAACAAAACATAATAAAGCAAAAATGAGAACAGCATCATCAACAACAATGTCACCACGAAATTAAGGTTTTTACTGGCTAACAACTGCGTGCTGCTCCCTAAAAAGTAAACTAACGCGGTTTGAAAGAGCATATATAAGGCATCAAGCCCCATAATACTAGGGGTTAAAATGCGATTTTGCGTCAGTGTTTGAAACAATAAGGTTGAGACTGCCACAGCAATCGCAGTTAGTAGTAAGGCGCCTAATTTAACGCTACGGGTACTCACTGCGAACTGCCAACTGCCCCCAAGATGGTAGAGTATAAATAAGGCGATACTCGCACAGGCGAGCAACATTAACACGGTAAAACGCCAGCTATGCTTTGCCACGTACATCCCTCCTCAATAAGAGGTAGAGAAAAATAACGCTACCAATCATACCGACCATTAAACTGATTGAAACTTCGTACGGATAAATCACAACTCGGCCGAGAATATCACAGGCAAGCACGAAGGCTGCACCTAACAAAGCTGTTAATGGTAAGTTTTGCCGAAGGTTATCGCCGAGATAAAGGCTGACGATGTTTGGTACAATTAAACCAAGAAATGGAATCGAACCGACTGTTAAGATAATCGCCGCGCTCATCAACGATACAATCACTAAACCAATCGTCACCGTTGCACGGTAATTCAACCCTAATCCAACAGCAACGGAGTCACCCAACCCGGCCAAGGTGATGCGATTGGCAAATAGATAAATCAGCACAAATAGTGGAATCGCCACGTAAAGCCACTCATACCGTCCACGTAGAACTGCCGAAAAATCACCTTGCATCCATGAATTGATGTTTTGAATGAGGTTGTTTTTATAGGCAAAGAAAGTTGTGACAGCATTCAATACCCCACCGAACATTAAACCAATCAGTGGGATGAGCACGGGATCTTTCAACGGAATCCGGTTTAACAATTGAATGAAAACAAAGGTGCCTGCTAAGGCAAACACAAAGGCAACTGTTATTTTCCCAAGCATGCTAGCTGCTGGAAAAACCATCATCGCGACGAGTACACCGAGTCGAGCAGCATCCATCGTGCCAGCTGTCGTAGGTGAAACGAAGCGATTACGGGTCAAACGTTGCATAATCATCCCGCAAACGCTAATGCCGGCTCCCGCAATCACAATCGCCAATAGTCGGGGCAGACGTGAAATGAGCATAATTTGTTGCTGTGCCTGATTCAAATGGAAGATGTCACCCCAGGCGATGTGTTCCACACCCGTCATTAACGAGATGATACTCAGTCCAATTGTGATAATAAGTAATAGCCAAATTTTCACGGTGTCCGCCCTTTCAAGTTGCTGTTTTCATACCGTTACTCTATCATGATTGATAATCATTATCAATTAGTTTTAAGGTAACCTTGCCTATTTGACGTCATTTTACCGAAAAGTGTGTCTATTTTGTTAACGCTATCAAATTCATGCTTGCCGCTGTTTTTTACTCTTTTTATAGATTCATTTTGATAACCTTCAATTTATTGGTATAATATTTCCGTATGTCTGTTCGTTAACAATGAATCAGACCGTAACAAAATGTTACGAATATAGAGAAAAGGGGAACAATAACGTGAGTAATAAAAAGACATCGACGAATGTCGAGATTTGGGCGGACCTCGTGAACATTAAAGATTTACTGCTTTCAATTGCCATTTGTCTTGTTTTCACACTAGGCGCTTATTTTATCGCGCCGAATAAAGCGCCGTTGCCGTTGTTTTTCGGTTTAGGTGGAGCTGTCATTGGTTTTATTTTAACAAGTTGTCTCATTAAACCGAAGCGCATCGTCAAAGAAGAAAGTGACGGTGATCATCAATGACCGTTCAACTTGTGATTGAAATGATCATTGCAGCTGTAGGCGCTGCCGCCTTGTACACTGTCATTGGGATTGCACCTGGAACTGATGAAACCGCCGTCCTAGCACCGGTCACCTTAGCACTTGTGTTACTCGGTGTTGATCCGATTGTCGTACTCGCCTTCTTTATTTCAGCGGTTGTAACACTCAACTTGACCGATGCAATTCCTGTTGCCGTAGCCGGTATTCCCGGCGGGGTAATGGCCGCTCCGATGGTTCCTTATGGAATGATTTTAAAACAGGCCGGACAAAGTGTTATTGGTATTAAAAAAATGGCCTCAGGTGCTGTCATCGGTACACTTGTTGCTGTACCCGTCAGTTTGATTTTAGCGTCGGTCTTAGCACCGTTATCGAAGGTAATTGCCGCTTATTCAGCTCCTGTCTTTTTCTTTGGGGCACTCTTTTTAGCCTTAATGAGTCGTAATAAAATTATCTCAATTATCGTCATCGTTCCCTTCGCCATGCTAGTCCAAGGCTTACGCCATCTCTATTGGGGCATTGGCGCTGTACCTGAAACAACGACTGTGTCCTTATCCTTTTTCCTCGGCATCACGATTGGACCAATGATTTTCAGTATGCTATCACTCTTAAACAAAGACCATTTAGCAACTGTCAAACGCGAGGATAAGCGTGTCATCGTCATTCCACAGGCCGAAAAAACGACTGGTTTTCCGAACCCATTCAAAATGTTAACGAAACAAGAAACAGTTGCAACTGCCGCCTCATCATTAGCAGGTTCTTTAACCTTCTTTATGAGCCCGGTTGGTATGACAATTTTATTCGGTGAAGCTGTCGTTAATCGTATTAAAGATCCGCTTATAAAAGCGCGAATGGCGCTAGCAAGCATGGATGGCTTAGCACACTCGACTTATATCGCCGGGATTCTCATTCCGTTAATCGCCTTAGGCATTCCGTTATCACCAGTGGCAATTGGCCCTGCCAACCCACTTTTCAATGCCGCACCTGTCTTTACCGCTGACCATAACATGCACCATGTCTTATCATACGGTGATTTTGTTTGGGCAACCTTAATTGGCTCTGTCATCGGTTTAGGCTTAACGTATTACGTGATGATGAAGTATGCCACCCATATTTCACGCTTTGTCTTTAAATATATTCCGCACGAAGCAATTTTAGGGCTTTTCATCTCACTTGTAGCAATGCTTGCCTACATGGACGGTGGCTGGATTAACATCTTTGGCGTTCTACTTGTTGCCATCGTATCAGGGGCTATCTCTCGCTTAGGTGTCAATTATGGTGTAATGTTTATGGCAATGTATGCCGCACCTTGGCTTTTAAGCAAATTCTTCTAACGAAAGGGCTGATTATATGACAACTCAAGGTATCGCATCTGCTAAATTCATCTTATGTGGGGAACATTCAGTCGTTTATGGCGAGCCCGCTATCTCGTTTCCTTTTAAACAAGCACACATCATTACAACTTTAAAACGCATTGAAGGTTCTCAACACGAATTGTTCTCTGACTACTACACTGGTCCACTGGCGCAAGCACCTGAAAAATTAACAGCGATTAAAGCTTTGGTACCCTATGTCTTAAAACGCTATAAATGTATGGACGCGCTTGCGATTCACATCGACTCAAGTGTACCTGTTGGACGCGGACTTGGTTCAAGTGCTGTTGTAGCCACCAGTATTACACGCGCTTTGTTAGCTTACTTAAAACAACCGGTTATTTCAGATAGCGTATTACCGTTCGTTAATTTTTCAGAAGACATCGCCCACGGCAATCCAAGTGGTATCGATGCGATTACCGTTGTTAACGAACAAGCCGCTTGGTTTGAAAAAGAAAAAGGCGTTCAATCATTATCACTTAATGTTACCTTGCCACTTGTCGTTGCAGATACAGGGATACCGAGCGAAACACGTTCATCGGTGGCCGCTGTACGCGCGCTTTATCAAAAAAACAACACTGAGATTGCTGGCTGTATTGCCCAATTAGGCGATATTTCCCGAGAAATAGGCAAGGAAATCACGAACGAAGGTCGTCTTGAAACAGTTGGGAGGCTCTTCAATCGCTCGCATCAATTACTTAAACAATTATCGGTCAGCAGTCCTGAAATCGAAAATTTAATTGATTGTGCACTAGCCCATGATGCCTTAGGTGCCAAGCTTACTGGTGGCGGTCGTGGCGGTTGTGTGCTAATCTTATGCAAGAATAAGACGCAGGCAGTCGCTATGACAAAACAGCTTGAAGCTGCCGGCGCCGTGAAAACATGGATATCTATGATAGGAGAGTAACTTAATGAAAGCAACTGCGATTGCACATACCAATATCGCCTTAATTAAATATTGGGGAAAGCGTGATAAGACGCTTATATTACCAGCGAATAGTAGTCTCTCAATGACGTTGGATCAATTTTATACGGAAACAACGGTTGAGTGGTCAGATGCTTTTATGACTGATCAATTCACTTTGAACGGTTCTCGTATAGAGGATACTAAAGTGACACGGTTCTTAACGATTTTACGTCAACAATTCGGCATGACTGAAAAGGCACATGTCACTTCAACCAATCATGTACCAACTGCTGCTGGTTTAGCCTCGTCTGCCAGCGCCTTTGCAGCCTTAGCACTGGCTGCTAGTAAAGCGGCTGGTCGTGAGGATGATGATGAGACGTTATCACGCTTAGCGCGACTTGGATCGGGGTCTGCCTCACGGTCGATTTTCGGTGACTTTGCACTCTGGCAAAAAGGCACAGATGATACAGGAATAGATAGTTACGCTTACCCAGTCGTTGCACCAACTGAACTCGATTTAGCAATGGTAGTCGCTGTCGTTGATGCCGGCCCTAAAAAGATTGATAGTCGTCTCGGTATGCAATCAACGGTCGAAACTTCGCCCTATTTTGAAGCGTGGACTGCTACCGCAGAGAAAGACTTGTTAACAATTCAAGACGCGTTTAAAGCCAATGATTTTAAGATTATCGGTGAAACGGTTGAACGTAACGCTCTCAGTATGCATGCCACTACAATGGCAGCCACACCGCCATTTAGCTATTTAAAACCAGCTTCTTTCGCTATTATGGAGACGGTTCATGCCTTACGTGAGAACGGTATCGAAGCCTACTTTACGATGGATGCCGGCCCCAACGTCAAAGTGCTCTGTTTAACGAAAGATGAGCAGCAGGTACAGACTGCGCTCGCATCGCATACTGACCAAGTCTATATTTGTCATCCTGGTCCGAAAGCACGGGTGATTGCTCATGACTAAACACACCTTAAAAATACCCGGCAAACTTTATATTGCCGGCGAATACGCCGTTGTTTATCCTGGTCATTCAGCCATTTTAACAACCGTAGATCGTTACATCACGATTACGATTAAAGATAATGATAAAAATAGCATTAATATCCCGTTAGACCAACATGCCATTACTTGGCCGGTAAACGGTCAATTCGTTATGCCTCGTCCCACATGGCGGTTTGTGGCAGAAGCTATTAATACAACGACGACGTATTTAAAAGAACGAGGCGTCACCCTGACACCTGTTTCAATGAACGTTAATAGTCAACTTGCAAGCGTTCAAGGGGCTAAATTCGGTCTTGGCTCAAGTGCGGCGGTAACAGTGGCAGTCGTATCGGCCTTATTGACACATTTCAAGCAAGCTCCCTCAAAAACCTTAATTTTCAAACTGGCTGCAATCGCTCATTATCACATCCAAGGCAACGGGTCTTGTGGTGATATCGCTGCCTGTACATACGGTGGTTGGTTAAGTTATACATCATTCGATCAACCTTGGTTAATTGAACAGTTGAATACAACATCTATTAGTGACTTAGCACAACAGCCTTGGCCACTGCTTCACATTGAAGCCTTGACTTTGCCGACCTTACCCTTTTGCGTCGGATGGACCGGTTCGCCCGCTGGCACAAGAGGCTTAGTTTCTTCGATTCAAGAGTACTTAGCCGGCTCTACACAACGTCTCACAGCCTTTTTAACTGAAAGTGACGCCTGTGTCACACAGTTTACAAAAGCCTTAGAAACGGACGATAACCATGGGTTAAACGAAGCCATTTCTGCTAATCGCGACTTATTAAAAACATTAGGCGAAGCTGCAGGTGTTCCCATCGAAACGCCGTTGCTGACAAAACTTTGTGAAATCGCCCTTGCAACAGGCGGCGTTGCTAAATCATCTGGCTCAGGCGGTGGTGACTGCGGAATTGCCTTTATGCCGACAACAGCAGCATGCGAAGCATTGCATACGCACTGGCAACACGCCGGTATCAAACCGTTACTCTTTAAAGAAGGACATGTGAGTGTCATTACGAGCCTCTCAATCTAAAAAAAAGACAACACCTTGCTGCTCAGTCAGCAAGGTGTTGTCTTTTTTGTACTGGGTTAAAACACTGGCATCACGAATTCGCAACCAATCAAAGCGGTTGCGCAACTAATAAGTGCGTTACTTTTCGCAGTGAAGCGAGGATAGTAAGACATGACTCACAGAGAAATATAACTGATACCGCTTTTTTACCCTTGATATACCAAGGAAGGCTTTACAATGGACGCTAACATCCTCTTATCCTATCTGCAATTTTTTATTATCTTGGTCTCTTTCATTGTTGCTAAGTTAATCTGCAAAATTAAGAACATTATCTTGCTCAACACTTATGTTAAACTGACACTTAAACAGTCGCCTATCATCAAATAAGTCACTCAATTAATGCGTGACATGTGCAATCGTTTGCTTCAAAATCATCATAACGTGTGGATCATCAAGTGTGTAATAAATCGTGGTTCCTTCTCGTCTTGTTTTAACGAGCTTCGCCTGCTTCAACACCCTTAACTGATGTGATACGGTCGATTGTTTAGCCTCTATCGCCGCCGCTATCTCATTAACAGCGATTTCACCAGCTGCGATTTCAAGTAATATTTTCAGACGTGTCGGGTCACTTAAAGCCTTGTATAACCCTGTTACCTGTTCAACCGTTGTTTCTGTTAATCGTTCCCTTGTCACCCTAACTCATCCCCTTTATGTTTATCTGTTAATTCATACAGATATTAGGTAAAAGACACTCACGCTTATAAAGCGTGAGTGAGACTGAAGATAAACGCTGTTCTAGGTCGCTATGACTTGCTCGCTCGGGATTACATACCATCAGTACGTGCACCGTCACTCGCTCGTCGTTCATACTAGAACGAAAATGAAATTAATTACTTTCACTTTTATTTGCCCTATTTAATGCTTTTTTGTAAAGCTGTGAGGTTGTTCTCCATCACTTTAATGTAATCCAAATCAGACGCTTGTTGTTCCTCGCTTAACCCTTCAAGCGGACTTAGTTCAACTGTCTTCGCACCTGTTTCGGTCGCCAATGTTTCAGCCAATTTCGGTGATGTTAAGGCTTCAAAATAAATAATGTTGATTTTGTTCGCTTTAACAAAGGTTTTGATTTTGGCCATTTCCTTTGGCGATGGTTCAGCATCGGGTGATAAACCTGCAATCGGCAATTGCTTAATTCCATAACGATTAGCTAAATAACCAAAGGCGGCATGGGATGTTACAAATGTTTTTTGCGATACATGAGCAAACGCATCTGTATACTGTTGATCTAGTATTGCCAATTTTTGTTGGTATGTCTCGGCATTCTCTTGATAAGTTGTTGCGTTTTTTTCATCGTGTTGAGCAATTCCCTCAGCAATCGTTTTAACTTGTTGTTGTGCTAACACTGGATCCAACCACACATGAGGATTTTTATCCGCATCTGTTTCTGCCTTATGGTCATGTGTTTCTCCATCTTCATGGTCGTGCGCTTCTTCATCTGCGTGCTCGTGACTATGTGCCGCTTCTTCTGCAGCAGTAAAATCTTTGAGCGTAATCCCCTTACTTGCATCAATCACAGTTGTCTTAGTCGTATCGATGTTTTCGATTACTTTTGGTACCCACGTTTCAAAGTACGCACTATTATAGACAAAAACATCAGCTTCCGTGATGGTTGCAATATCTTTAGCTGACGGTTCATAATCATGCGGCTCCACACCCGCTTCGATTAAAAGACTCACTTCACCTTTAGCACCAACAACTTGCTTTGTGAAATCATACATCGGATAAAAGGTCGTTACCACTTTTAATTTACTGTTCGTTGTTGCTTCGTTCGTTGTTCCACATCCTGCTAATATTAATACAACTGTAACGATGATAGCTAACAACGTCGTTTGCTTTTGTTTCATTTTTTTACCTCCTCAATTAATTACCAACTTGCTTTTGTGATACCAGGTATTTGTCCCTGATGCGCTAACGTTCTGAATGTGATGCGTGACATTGCAAAGTCATTCATATAGCCACGAGGTCGCCCCGTCACCCGACAGCGTTTTTTATAACGGACAGGTGAAGCATCCCGGGGCAGCTTTCTTAGCCCCTCATAATCGTTACGTTCTTTTAAAATCTGTCGCTGTGCTGCATAACGTGAGATGAGTTCAGCTTGTTTTGCGGCTTTAGTTAGCTTCGCTTTTGTTGCGATAATAAACCACTCCTTTTATTATAAATCAAAACGATTACGTTTTACAGTCTGGAACTTAACTTTTCCACCTTTTGTTAACGCCTTCTTCTGTAAATCGTAATGGTTACGTTTTAAAGTATAACGTATTAATTTCTAAAAGGCAACAACTGAATTGCTCCTGTTTCAATACTCAGCTATCCGCTCTATATCTTTACGTCTATTTTAGCTACTCACTGATGAACAAAAAACTCACAAACGGCCTTAACAAAGACTGTTTGCAAGAAAGATCGTTCCTATTAAAGGCTCATTGCCATCATTTTTTTCGAATGCGTTGAATCAACCATACAAGCATCGTCATAAATAACACCACAATCGCCATCGCTGTAATCGCCATCGTTTGAAAAATACTGTTGTTAAAGGCGATTGAACCGGCTGCACTCGTAAAACCAATGAAAAGTCCCGCTGTCAAAATACTAAATGCCAACAGCGCAATACCGAAAATTAGCATGTAGGCGATTTTTTCAACGCGCTGTAGCAAGTGGTCATCCATATTCATTTCCATCTTAACGCTCGGCTTACCTTCTTGAAATTGATTGATAACTTCATTGATAACCACTGGTAGTTTACGCGCAGCTTGCCATAGCAGATGTCCATTACTTTTCATTCTCTTAGTCATTTTCGTAGGGTTAAATTGTTGTTTAACGACAATTGGAATCGTTTTGCGAATAATTAAGGACATATTTAAGTCAGGCGTTAACATTGTTAAGGTGTCTTGTAATTTTAAGACTGCCTGCCCTATTTGCAAAAACTCAAAGGGAATTTCAATTGTGTAAGAACGCGCAATTTGGAGCACATCTTGAATCAACAAACCGTAATTCAACTGACTCATATCGACTTGTAAATAGCGGGCCATCATCCGTTCAATATCTTTTTCAAAGGCGTGGCGATTAATCGTTTTGCTTGCATCTAAGCTCATCATCGCAAACGAAAAACTAACGGCATCACGGTTGGAGGCTGCGATAATTAGATCCATCAAGAGACGGTTGAGACGCTCATTCAGTTGACCAACATTACCAAAATCAAGCATTCCTAACACATTGTTTGCAAGCAGTTTAAAATTACCTGGATGCGGATCAGCATGAAATAAACCATGCTCAAACAATTGCATCGTTAACGCTTCACAAATTGTGGTTGATAGCTGTTCTTTTTCAGCCGTACTCAAACTAGAGAGCGTCTCCGAGCTTAGCTCCTCCCCTTCAATCCGTTCTTGAATAAGTAAGTCGGAAGTCGCGTGTTGTACCGCCACTGCTGGAATATACAATTGGGGGTGATGATTATTTTCACGCATTGTTGTCATCACCTGCGCCTCATGTTTAAAATCAAGCTCTGTCATTAAACTGCGCGAAAAATCACGTACAAGGGCAGACACTTGTAGTTCACGTGCATAACGGGAATTCTTTTCAGCAATCCGTGCGAGTTCTGTTAACGTTTCAATGTCATGCCTTACTTGTCGCTCAATCTGCGGTCGTCGCACTTTTAAAGCGACAGCTGTTCCGTCTTTTAAACGCGCCCCATGCACCTGACCAATCGATGCGGCACCCAACGGTGTTGGTTCAATTTCACTAAATAAACGCATATAGTCGCCACCAACACTTTTATTAATCAAAGGCTTAATCTCAGAAAATGCTATCGGTGTGACGTTTTTTTGCAGTTTTTTCAATTCATGAATTAAGGGTGCTGGCAATTGCTCCGAACGAGTCGACAAAAACTGACCGAGCTTAACAAAGGTTGGCCCTAATTCTTCTAAGGCAGCAGTAAACGCAACACTTTTATTGATTGCTTTTGTTGTTTTTTTACTCGAACGTTTAATCAACCCTAGCTGTTGCAAGTAGCTTGCACAGCCATGTTTGGCAAACACTGCAATGATTTCAGGCCCACGTAACAACGGTCGTAATTTTACCATGCTCACACCTTCTCTTCTTTTCTCACGCTTTCTACTCCTCTTATCATACCCCATTCAACAACAAACGGTCACATGATGTCCCTCTATCTGAAAAAAATGACATGACCATCTGACAACATTTTGTTATATTTAAGCCGTACTAACAAATTCAAATTACCCTGAGGAGGTCTATTATGACAAAATATCGCTTTACGACTCAACGGCTCGTTTTACTTGCACTTTTAATTGCGTTACAGATTATTTTTTCACGATTCTTAGCACTTGAATTAGATTTTATCCGTGTTAGTTTTGTTTTTTTACCATTAATCTTAATCGGTGCTTATTTCCCCCCACTTATTGCCGGCATTGCCTGCGCACTCGCAGATACTGTTGGTGTTTTACTCTATTCAAAAGGCGTCGCCTTTTTTCCGGGGTATCCACTCACAACGTTTCTAAGCGGTTTTGTCTACAGTCTCTTTTTATATAATAAACCGAAGCAATTATGGCGTATTATTATTTCACATGTCCTCGTCTTTGTCTTCCTCAATTCTGTCCTCAATACGTATTGGCTTTCTATCGTACTTGATAAAGCTGCCTTAGCCTTATTCCCCATTCGTTTTGTTAAAAATATGGTTGTACTTGTCATTGCAATTATTGTCAGTCTTTTCTTTTTACGAAACAAAACCATCACCACCTTACTCACTCGCTTAACGACTCCCCACTTCAAACGATAAAACAGTTTACTTGCAGTGCATAAAAATGTAAAATGTATGTATAAAATACATTTTACGGGAGCTAATTATGAAATTAGAACGTTTTGGAGTCGAAGATTGGATGAATGTTTATGAGACACAGTGCGAAATCAACATTGCGGAATCTTGTGTTGAAGCTTTAACAACTGAAGAATTACTCGATTTAGCTGGGAATAAGACGGAAGCGATTGAAACAATCTTAAAAATGAAACTCACTTATGGTGATATTTTTGGCAGTACGGCTTTGCGCAATGAAATCGCAAAACTTTACACCAATGTTCAGCCCGAACAAATTACGCTTGAACACGGAGGTATCGGCGCGAATCATCTTGTGCTTGAAACATTGATTGAACCAGGCGATCACATTGTCTCTGTCATGCCCAACTACCAGCAACATTACTCGCTGCCACAATCTTATGGTGCAATTGTCGATTTTTTACCACTGACACCTGAACAAAATTATGCACCCGATTTAGTGGCGCTCGAACACTTATTAACACCCGCAACGAAACTGATTGCGATTAACAATCCGAACAATCCCACTGGCGCTTTAATGGACGAAGCACAACTACTGGAGTTAATCGCGTTGGCTCGTAAATACGACGCCTATATTTTAGCTGATGAGGTATATCGTGGCCTAACCTTAACGGGCGCGAACTTCACACCTTCCATTTCTGATCTATACGAAAAAGGTATTAGCACAAGTAGCATGTCAAAAACTTTTTCATTACCTGGGCTTCGTATCGGTTGGATAATTAGTCCACTTACGCTCGTACCGGAATTGAACAACCACCGTGATTACAGCACGATTAGTTGTGGTATGATTGACGACTATTTAGCAACGCTTGCCTTACAAAACAAAGATAAAATCATTGCCCGTAATTTAGCAATTGTTAAAAAAAACAGCCACTATTTGGCAGACTGGGTCACGCATGAACCACACATCTCTTATGTGCAACCCAAATCTGGTCCGATTGCACTCCTCCATTATGACATGCCTATCGCCTCCACAACGCTTTGCCGCCAATTACAAACAGAGACTGGTGTCTTTTTAGTTCCAGGCTCTGTGATGGGCTGTGAGGGCGGTTTAAGAATCGGTTACGCGAACGACTTCGCTACCTTAGAAGAAGGATTAGCACGTTTCAGTCGTTTTTTACGCCAATTCGACTAATCGTTAGCCTTGTTGCTGTAAAACTTGTTCAAGTTTTGCTATTTCAGCATAAAGTGCTACAATTTTTCGCTCGATTCGACTAGCTTCACGACGCTTTGATTCAGCTAAAATAACACCTAAGGTCACTGCTTCTTCACTTGCTTGTTTAAATGTAGTCCCCATGTTTATCCCTCCCTCTTAAAACAAAAAACACCCTTCGCTACACAGAAGGGTGTTTTTCGTCTACTCATCTGCCAAGCATTTGCTTGTAGGATTTAGCACCGTGCATTTGCCGGTTGCTGAGACTTCATCGGGCCATACCCTCCATCTCTCTTGATAAGTTATGCAATTGTTAGTTGTACTCAGTCGACCTAAATGTAGTTACGTCGTGAGGTCATTGTTAATAAGAACGATAGTAACACAACGAAGAACAAAGCGCCAATAATTGTTGGTACCACCATTGTCTGACCAATGATTGGACCCCAGTAGCCAAACAAACCTTCACCGACAAACGCACCGGTTAAACCAGCCACCACATTCGTTAACCAACTCGCTGGAATTTTATGATACATCACTGCTCCGGCCACTAAACCAATAATTGCGCCAATTAAAAGTGTCATTTCAATCATCCCTTCCTCTTTATCTCTGTCTTTACTTTACCCTTCTATTTTACTACAAAACATATTTTTGTCCAATTTGTGAACATTTTTATTCAATCTTTTTTTGTGCATTTTCTAATATGCTATGTTAAATTAAAAACATTATTTAAAGAAAGAAGGCGTGTTCCACATGAAACATATTTTTCAACCGGGGGCGGAAAAAGAACCCACCTTTATTTTATTACATGGTACCGGAGGAGACGAAGCAGATTTACTCCAAATTGGGCAAGCAATCAATCCACACGCATCGCTTCTTGGCATTAAAGGCAATATTTTAGAACAAGGACTGCCACGCTTTTTCAAACGCCTCGCCGAAGGTTTATTTGACGAAGAAGATCTCCGTTTCCGTACAACCGAGTTGTTTAACTTTATCAACGAAGCTGCTACTACATATCACTTTGACGTTGCCAATAGCTACCTTATCGGTTATTCAAACGGAGCCAACATTGCTGGTAGCCTCTTGCTCACCTACGGCGATGTCTTTGCCGGAGCGATGCTCTTACATCCAATGGTACCTATGCGTAAAAGTCACTATCCTCGCTTAACAAACACGCCGATTTTCATTAGTGCTGGGCGCAACGACAATATGTGTACCCCGGCTGAGACAGATGAGTTAATTGCCATCTTCGAAACGAGTGATAGCGAGGTTACCGGTTTTTGGCACGATTTCGGTCACCGCCTCATTGCCGACGAAGTTAATGAAGCAAAACGCTGGTACACCTCACTGCGTTAATGGTAAGAAAGGTGGCTCGGTTTTGCGTCAGCTCATCAAAGGACTCTTCACTCTCACATTGTTTCTTCTAACTATTTTTCTATTCAGTGGTTTAATCGTCTATCCATTACTGGCGATTACGCTGTTGCAAGCTTATCTAACGACTTTTTTGACACCGATCAGTGCTTCACCGTTTTTTGTACCCTTGCTCCTTGTTTGTCTATTACTCGTGACTGCTGTAATTATCCAACAGTATCAAAAAACCAAATGGGTGTTGCTACTAATCGGAGTGGCAATCGCCATGGTTGTGCTTACACAGTTTACAGAGCAGCTGTTGCTGTTGTTGCTGTATCTTGCCATCCTTCGGGAAAAATGGCTAGGCCAGTTAGTTGATTTCCCGTTAGTTTTCCCGCTCCTACTCGGTGGAATCGGCTGCTTACTCTTATTCTCTAAATCAAAAAACACCCATCCTTAGTAGCGGATGGGTGTTTCAATTTTAATGATGTTTTTGTTCCTCTTGTTCACGATATAACTCCATCTTACGTTTAAACAATTCACCATTTGATGGTGGTGTATATGTAATAGCATTAGCACCGGCTTCAATTGTTTCAACAATTGATTCTGGTGTTTTTCCTCCAGTCGCAATAATTGGTAAATCAGGGAATTGTTGACGAATACGACGGACGATTTGAGCCGTCTTAGCGCCACCACTCACATTAACAATCTTTATGCCTAAATCCAACTTTGCCTGTACATCGGTATGCTCTGATACAATCGTCAAAACGAGTGGAATATCAATGAAATCCAAAATCCGTTTAATTGTTTTATCAGGTGTCGGTGCGTTAACGACAGCGGCAATCGCGCCCTCAGCTTCTGCTGATAAGCCAATATTAACCGAACGTTTACCGTTTGTTAAACCGCCGCCAATCCCTGCTAACACGGGGATATCGGCCACTTGACAGATGGCATCAATAATCGTCGGATGTGGCGTGAATGGGTAGATTGCAATTACCGCATCCGCGTTACAATTTTTAATAATCGCAATATCGGTACTAAAGATAATCCCTTTTATCAATTTCCCAAAGATACGAATGCCACTTGCTTGTTGGATTTCAAGCGGCAAACGGATAATATCTTGGCGTAATGTACTTGTTAACTCTGGTATAACCTGCTCTTTTTTATTTGTCATTATTTTCCCCTCACTTACAACAGATTCTCATCTGTGTCGTAAAATCCCTTATCTGTAAACAACGTTCCACTAACCGATTGATGTAAACGGTTAAACAGTTTGTTTCGCTCAGTTTAACGAATATCCTCTTCATTTGTCAACAATTGCACCAAAAATAAAAAACCTTCCATCCTTAATAGATGAAAGGTTTTTCATTAATACACTTTTTAATCGTTTAAATCAGGTGTTACCGTCGGTTTCGTCATGAGAGCAATCACCCAGCCGACAACAAGACCTATACCACCCATCACAACCCATCCCATTGAGATTTCATAGAATGGTAAATAATTAGCAAAGAATTTATCGATAAAACCAAGATTAATATTTAAGGCTCTGAAAAATTCTGTTACTGATATAACTGCTGTAAATAAAATCGTTGAGACATAAACAACGCGACGTCCTTTAAACAAACCATTAAGGAAGGTTAAAATAACAAGTACAACTGTTAGTGGGTATACCGCCATTAACACCGGTACTGAGTAGGCAATGATTTTACTTAAACCAATATTAGCTACTAACCCTGCAAAGACAGAGAAGATAACCACAAACGCTTTGTAATTAATCATCGGCAATAATTTATTGAAGTAACTCGCACAAGCGGTTACGAGTCCAATACTTGTTGTTAAACAAGCAAGGAAAACGATGGCTGCCAATAAAATCTTACCAAAACTACCAAAGTAAAACTGTGCGGCTCCTGATAAAACAGGGCTACCGTTGGCTTGTCTACCTAATTCCGCCACACTTTGCGTCCCAATTAAACCAATAAAGACGTAGATGAATGCCAGTAAGACAATCGCAATCAAGCCAGTTTTCGTTGACATAATCGCGATTTGTTTGCGCGATTTGGCACCGACAGCCTTCACGGCATTGACCACAATAATCCCAAACACGAGTGCTGCAAGAGCATCCATAGTCATATAACCTTCTAAAAAGCCGCTAACAAATGAATCACTTATATACTTACCAGTGGCAGCTTCTGCTGTTCCCATTGGCTTAACAAGAGATGCAATAATAAGTACTAAAATAACAACGAGCAATAATGGCGTTAATAATTTTCCAACGCGATCAACAATCTTCGATGGCGACAAAGATAATAATAAAGTGACTCCAAAAAAGATAATTGTAAAGATTGCTAAACCGATTGTCATGTGACCTTCACTTAAAAACGGTGCCACTCCAATTTCAAACGATACTGTTCCCGTACGGGGAAGTGCAAAAAATGGTCCAATTGTTAAATAAAGGACTACTGTAAAAATCAGGCCATAAATAGGATGCACACGACTCGCTAAGCTTTGTAGATCCTCCTTACCTGATAATCCGATTGCTAAAATACCTAAAAAAGGAAGACCTGTACCGGTAATTAAAAAACCAATAATTGCTGGCCAGTAATGTGTACCTGCTTCTTGACCTAAAAATGCGGGGAAAATTAAATTTCCTGCTCCAAAAAATAATGCGAATAACATTAAACCAATCGCTAAATAGGCACTAAACCCAATTTTCTTTTCCATTCGTTTTCCTCCTCACGCTGTTAACGCTCATTGATGTCATTATTACTCACTATAACCATCTCATCCTAATATTTAGAATTGTCTGATTTTTCAAGCGTGAAGGATAATGAACTACCACATATAGTATACATGATAGCACCGATAGAATAAAGTCGCTCACCATTCTCTGCTCTGTATATGGAAAAAAATGATTTTCAAAACTAACTATCCGTTTCATGTTATAATAGACTGAACATTTAGATAAGTCAACAGTAAGATCAAACTGATACATACTAAAAGCGGACTCACAAGCTTTTATTAAAACTCGTCATCAGCTTGATTGCCGCTAAATCATTTGGTTTTTTCGCGACTAAAATTTCCCAACCGACGGTACTCGGCGAATTGTTGGCAGGAATCCTCATTGGACCTGCTGTCTTACAACTGCCTTCTCCATCTCAATTGGTCAGCGTTTTAAGCGCACTTAGTGTCATTCTCTTGATGTTTTCTGTCGGTCTCGAAACAAACTTAAAAGCGTTGAATCATTACAAAGACCTTTCAACAATGGTTGCAATCTTCGGAGTTGTTTTCCCAATCTTAGTAGGCTTCTTAATCGGATTTATGACCGGGAGGACAACAGCACATTCCTTCTTTCACGCTTTGTTATATACTGCCACCTCGGGGCACCATTTAAGTGCAAACCGTCAAAAAACTAAACTTTTTTCAGTTCAAAAAAGAGCGTAATCGTTTTAATTGTTTTTTTGTCAACCAAGATTGAAAGCCTCTCGATATTGCCTGGGAAATTTATTGTTTTCAGTTGCTTTTGTTTTATCGGTTGATTATTTATCCCCATATTATTGCAAGGCTTAGCCAAAACACAAATCCATGAAGCCTCTCTGTGCGTTGCCCTTATCAGCGCTTTATTCGCCAGGTTGATCATAGGGAAAGCAACTTTAAAGCAAGCTCTCCAACAAAAAGGTGAACCGCTTGCACAAACTTTAATTATCCCGGTCTTTTTTGCTAGTATTGTCTTATCCTTACAACTGACAGAAATTAAAGAACATTTACTTCTGACGATTATCCTTTGCCTTAGGCTGTATTCACTAATATAATCGGTACTGGTATCGGTGCTTATTATGTGGATTCAACCCACAGTCATCACTTATAATTGCTACAGTAATGGTGTCTCGTGGTGAAATCGCCTTAATTTTAGCGGCCTTAGGTTTACAACAGACGCTTTTTCCAGAGACCTATTACGTTTCAATCATTTTCTTCACTGTACTAACTCCTTTTTTATTACCAAATCATTCAAATATACCACTTAAAAAAAGACCGTAAATAGTAGTAATTTGCTATCCAACAAGATTAATGCTATACTATTATTATATAGTAATAGAAATGTACGGCATTCTACTAGATGTTTTTGTAGATACTTTTTCACACTGGCGTGGCTATAGGGCCACAAGGACGTAAAAGATGGCAGGGTTTACGTTGCTTAAGTTAGAAAGCACAAGTTGAGAATGATTCCGCGGCTTAAACAGATGCGTCTGTTTATATGATAATTAAACTTCGACCCAATGAACGGTCACTTAATATTAAATTAACATTATATTACCTATTAAAGAGCCACTCTGACATTGAAGAGTGGCTCTTGTCCATTTCCACAAATAAAAAACCAAAATGCACTTAGCATTTTGGTTTTTTATTTACTTAGAAGAAAAGTTCCGGATTCAACAAGTTACCTTCTCCACCATACATCGAAGTTCGAATTTCAAAATGGAGGTGAGTTCCCGTTGACTGCCCCGTTGATCCCATTCCGCCAATCACTTGACCTTGGGATACTTTATCACCCACATGAACCGATTGCGATGATTGATGAGCATATAAAGTATAGTTGCCATCTTCATGTTGAATTAATGTCGCCATCCCATAACCACTAACTGGCGCACCATCATTTTGAGCAATCACAACAGTCCCACTTTTGGATGCATAAATAGGCGAACCTGGCGCACCACCAAAATCGGTGCCTTTATGGAAACCACTTGCATCAAGACCTTCACGAGCGCCGTAATGTGATGTAATTGGTGCCAAAGTTGGTCGAATGTAGCCACTTCCTGTTTGAGCCGGTGGTTTTACTTCTTCTAACTCAGAAGCCTCAGTTTCTTTATCTGCAACGATAACGTTTTCTTTTTCTGTTGACGAGGCTGTTGTTTCACTTACCTTATCAATGTGTGCCACTGTTTTTTCAGATGATTTCACAATATCTTCAGTTGTTCTTTTTGTTGCTTTCGCTGCTAGTTTTCGTTGTTTTTCAGCTGCAGCAGAAGCTTTTTTTGCGGCTGCTTCAGCTTTTTCTGCGGCAACTCTCACTAGTTCGACTTCTTTCTTCGTTTGAATCGTCGTTTTTTCTGTCGCTAATCGCGCAATAACAGCAGTTTTCGTTGCTTCTTGTTCTTTTAAATCAATGGCATTTTGTTCAATCGCAACGATATTTTCACGTTGTCTATTCATTATGTTTTTAGCTTTGACCTCGGCTCGATCAACGCGTTCTTTATCTTCTTTTTGCGAATTGAACATCTCGCGATTAGCTGTTACTAAACGTGTGACAACATTAACACGTGCAATCGCATCGGTTACTGATTCCGCATTTAAGACAAAATCAACATAGTTTACTGTTTGACCATTTGATTGCAATGTTCGTGCTTGTTTCGCCAATACTGCACGACGCTTTTCCATCTTATCTTCTAACTGCACGCTTCGCTTAGATAATTTATCGGCTTGAAGTTGCTGCTTCTTTATTTCTTTTAACAATTTTTTTGAATTAGCTTGATTTTCTTTTATTTTATCAGTCAACTCGACTAATTGTTCTTTGGTTGTTTTAGCTTGAATGTCAATATTTTCAATTTGATCACTATAAGTATCTGCATGAACACTGTTTAATCCTAAAGGAACAGTCAATCCGATAATTAGTGTACCTGTAATAAATTTTTTAAGCATTTTCGATTCGACACTCCCTTTATTTATCAATATAGCTTTATTAGTGTAACATATCTAACCTCCTTCAATGTTACAATCGGATAACAATACCATTACTAATTCCTTATTTCAATAATAAAAACAACCTCCTTTTACTACAAAAAAAAAGTAGTAAACCAATAAGGTTTACTACTTAAAAAACATTAAATCCTTGTTTTTCGTAACGTTATCATGCTGAATAACATCATTAACATACCAAGCGCTATCAAACCTTTATCCGTTTCTTCACCTGTACTTGGTAAAGTCACTTGGTCAGTTTCTTGTGTTGTCGCTTTGGCGGGGGTATATACTGTCACTCCGTCTTGTTGCTTACCTGTAAGTAATACGTCATTTGATGGTATCAACGGTAAAAGAATTGTTTCTTCTCTCTCAGGCTGATTGTTATCAACCATGACTGGTAATTCGTTTACTTCTGGTGTTTCACTTGTTTCTGGTGTTTCGCTTGTTTCTGGTGTTTCACTTGTCTCTGGTGTTTCGCTTGTTTCTGGTGTTTCGCTTGTTTCTGGTGTTTCGCTTGTTTCTGGTGTTTCGCTTGTTTCTGGTGTTTCGCTTGTTTCTGGTGTTTCGCTTGTTTCTGGTGTTTCGCTTGTTTCTGGTGTTTCGCTTGTTTCTGGTGTTTCGCTTGTTTCTGGTGTTTCGCTTGTTTCTGGTGTTTCGCTTGTTTCTGGTGTTTCGCTTGTTTCTGGTGTTTCGCTTGGCTCCTCTGGATATGGAGTGATTTCAGGTGTCGGTTCAACTTCCATCTTATTGATAAAGTCACCTAGATTAGTCATAATTGTCTCCGTCATCACATCGCTAATCATAAATTCACGTTTTTCAGATGATAATTCGTATCCAATTGGCGCCTGCGTTTCTTGAAGGTAGTAATGACCAGGTGCTAATCCTACTACAGTCACTGTCCCAGTTTCATCTGATACAACATTTTCTAAGACAGGAACGTCTAAATCAGTATTAACAATTTCAAAAACAGCATTCGCTAATGGTTGTTGCTTATCATCAACTTTAGTTAATGCCACTGTGCTTTGGTAATTCGCAAGTTTGCCCGCATCGACCACTTTTGGCTCGCCTGCTTGCTCTGCTTTAATTTCAAACGCCATCGCTGTTGGGTTAAGGATGTAACCTGCTGGCGCTTTTGTTTCTACAAAGCTGTATTTGCCTGGTGCTAAATCGTTAACCGTTACTTTTCCTTCGTCGTCCGCTTTTACTGATGCAACAACCGCATCAGTTTCATCGATTACATTGAAGGCTGCTCCTGCTAATGGTTTGCCGTCGGCATCTGTTTTTAGTAATGTTGCTGTGCCTTGATAGTTCACAAACGCGCCTGTTTCAATCACTTTTGGCTCGCCTGCTTGCTCTGCTTTAATTTCAAACGCAACCGGGGTTGTGTTTAAAATGTAACCTGTTGGCGCTTTTGTTTCTACAAAGCTGTATTTGCCTGGCGCTAAATCGTTAACCGTTACTTTTCCTTCGTCGTCCGCTTTTACTGATGCAACAACCGCATCAGTTTCATCGATTACATCGAAGGCTGCTCCTGCTAATGGTTTGCCGTCGGCATCTGTTTTTAGTAATGTTGCTGTGCCTTGATAGTTCACAAACGCGCCTGTTTCAATCACTTTTGGCTCGCCTGCTTGCTCTGCTTTAATTTCAAACGCAACCGGGGTTGTGTTTAAAATGTAACCTGTTGGCGCTTTTGTTTCTACAAAGCTGTATTTTCCTGGTGCTAAATCGTTAACCGTTACTTTTCCTTCGTCGTCCGCTTTTACTGATGCAACAACCGTATCAGTTTCATCAATCACATCGAAGGCTGCTCCTGCTAATGGTTTGCCGTCGGCATCTGTTTTTAGTATTGTTGCTGTGCCTTGATAATTCGCAAACGCGCCCGCATCGACTACTGTTGACTCCGCTGTCGGGTCAGCAGTTACTTCAAATGCAACCGGTGTTGTATTTAAAATGTAACCTGTTGGCGCTTTTGTTTCTACAAAGCTGTATTTTCCTGGTGCTAAATCGTTAACCGTTACTTTTCCTTCGTCGTCCGCTTTTACTGATGCAATGACCGCATCAGTTTCATCAATCACATCGAAGGCTGCTCCTGCTAATGGTTTGCCGTCGGCATCTGTTTTCAGTAATGTTGCTGTGCCTTGATAATTCACAAACGCGCCTGTTTCGATCACTTTTGGCTCGCCTGCTTGTTCTGCTTTAATTTCAAACGCCATCGCTGTTGGGTTAAGGATGTAACCTGCTGGCGCTTTTGTTTCTACAAAGCTGTATTTGCCTGGTGCTAAATCGTTAACCGTTACTTTTCCTTCGTCGTCCGCTTTTACTGATGCAACAACCGCATCAGTTTCATCGATTACATTGAAGGCTGCTCCTGCTAATGGTTTGCCGTCGGCATCTGTTTTTAGTAATGTTGCTGTGCCTTGATAGTTCACAAACGCGCCTGTTTCAATCACTTTTGGCTCGCCTGCTTGCTCTGCTTTAATTTCAAACGCAACCGGGGTTGTGTTTAAAATGTAACCTGTTGGCGCTTTTGTTTCTACAAAGCTGTATTTGCCTGGCGCTAAATCGTTAACCGTTACTTTTCCTTCGTCGTCCGCTTTTACTGATGCAACAACCGCATCAGTTTCATCGATTACATCGAAGGCTGCTCCTGCTAATGGTTTGCCGTCGGCATCTGTTTTTAGTAATGTTGCTGTGCCTTGATAGTTCACAAACGCGCCTGTTTCAATCACTTTTGGCTCGCCTGCTTGCTCTGCTTTAATTTCAAACGCAACCGGGGTTGTGTTTAAAATGTAACCTGTTGGCGCTTTTGTTTCTACAAAGCTGTATTTTCCTGGTGCTAAATCGTTAACCGTTACTTTTCCTTCGTCGTCCGCTTTTACTGATGCAACAACCGCATCAGTTTCATCGATTACATCGAAGGCTGCTCCTGCTAATGGTTTGCCGTCGGCATCTGTTTTTAGTATTGTTGCTGTGCCTTGGTAGTTAATTACTTCACCTACATCCAACACTGTTGGTTGGCCTGCCTGTGTTTCACTAATTTCAAAGTCGATTGGAGTCGTGTTTAAGATGTAGCCTGTTGGTGCTGTTGTTTCGATAAAGCTGTATTTGCCTGGTGCTAAGCCAGCAACTGTTACTTCACCCGCTTCATCTGAAGTCGCTGTTTTCACAAGTACGCCCTCTTTATCTACAATGTTAAAGACTGCATTCGCTAGTGGCTTATGGTCTGCCGTTTCTTTATGTAAACGAACAGTTCCTTGATAATTGGCTAACGTTCCTAGTTCAACGATAGCGGGTTCATTATCTGTTGCTGCCGTAATCACAAACGGTTGTTCGACCGTATTTCTAATGTAGCCCGATGGTGCCTTTGTTTCTGTCACAGTATAGTCCCCTGGTGCAAGATGAGTTACTTTGATAACGCCATCTTTGTCAGAGGTAACCGTTTTAACGATGTCACCCGCTGCCTTTTTAATGGTGAACTCTGCATCGGCTAGTGGATGACCTTCAGTATCAGTTTTCGTTAAAGTCATGCTACCTTGATAGTTTACTAACGAACCTACTTCTACTAATTGAGGCTCACCTACTTGCTTATCTTTAATTTCAAACGGTTTTTTAGCTGTATTCAAAATATAACCCGGTGCTGCATTCGTTTCGACAAAGTTATAGCTACCTGGCGCTAAACCACTGACATAAACTTCACCTTTGTCATTGGATACTCCTGATTTGATCACATTATTATTAGCATCAACAATATCAAATGCCACATTTTTAATCGCTTTTCCTTCTGCATCTGTCTTAACTAGTTTTGCTTTCCCTTGATAGTTGAAAAACGTTCCTAAATCGATTGTAACCGGCGTTATGGCTGTTGTTTCATCAATTGTAAACGGTGTTTTTGTCGAATCTAGGATATAACCGTCTGGTGCCTTGTCTTCTACTAAATAATATGAACCAGGCACAAGATTATTAATATTGATTTGGCCTTTATTGTCTGAAACGGCTGTTTTAATTGTTTCATCACTACTGTTAACTACTTTATATGTTGCGCCTGCTAACGGTGTGCCATCAGCGGCTGTTTTTGTTGCTTTAATACTACCTTGATAATTTGTCATCGTAACTGTCGTTGGAACCATTGTACCATCTGCATTTAATGCCACTGTAAACGGTTGTGGTGTTGTGTTTAGCACATAACCAATTGGTGCTCCAACTTCTTTTAATTGATAATCACCTTCGATTAAACCTTCTATCGCTAACTGCCCGTTAGTATCAGAGGTTAAATTCGGGAACACGATGTTTCCATCTTTATCAAGTACATTAAAGACTGCTCCCGCTAAGCCTGTGCCCGCTTGATTAATCTTTTTAACTGTTACTAATGTTTTCGGATTTTCGACTGTCAAATCCATCATCGGATTTTCAGTTGTAACTTTGACAGTTACTTTTTTACCTGCAGCATAAGCTGGGTTAAGTGAATAACCTGCCGGAGCATCCATTTCTTTAATAAGATAGTCACCCGCACGTAAACCGTTAAATGTTAATGTTCCATCTGCGCCGGTTTTACCTGAACGCAAGGCCGTTTTTCCTGTTTTATCGTAAACGACAAAGGTTGTATCTGCAATCGCTGCCTTTGTTGTTTCATCAATTTTAGTGATTTTCAAACCACCGCGTACACCTACAATATCACCCGAACCGGATGATAGTTGCACGGTAATTTCTTTGGAGTGCTTTTGAATTTGCATTGTTACATTATCGCCTGTCATTTCAACTACATTGTTTACCTTTTCACCATTATCAGCATCAATGACTGACGAATAGTTTAATACATAAGGACGATCGATTGTTTTTAAGAATTCCAACTCGAAACTTTGCTTCCCTGTTGATCCATCTGTACTAATCGTTAACTTGTAGTCAACACCTTCTACTAGCGGCGTATCTGTTTTCGCTGTGATACCACTATTGGCAGATACATCAGTTGGATATAAGTGGAAAGAGTCTTGATCTAATACTTGATTAGATGTTGGATCATCTTTGATTTTGTAATTTTTAACAGTTGACTGGTTACGATTGATTGTAATAACCCAGTCAATTTTATCACCCTCTTGTTTCCCTGCTTTATCAACAAGAAATTGACCATTTGGCACTGATACTGTTGCTGTTAGCGGATAGTCAGTACCATCATTCGTAAATGTTGCTGTATTATTATACTTCTCTACTATTATTTGACCTGCAAGCGAGGTTTTAAACTCTAAAGCAACTGAACTTTCATTACCTTTAAACGCTTTTGTAAATACTACCTCAATGGTATAATTGTTTGCTGCTGTTGGTGTTGTTAACGTATACTCACTCGGATCAAGTGCGACACCTTTAACAACTTTTCCGTTTTTTGTAACACTATAATGATATACCTGTGCTGATTTATCAACATAAACCTGATTCGTTGCTGTTGTTTCATCAAAAGGAATTTTATCTGTAATTTTGGCATTATTCAAATCAGCTCGGTTATAGTTTGCATTAATGAGCCATGTGATTTCTTTTGTTTGTGCATTATAACTACCTGACTTTGAACCATTACTCAATGTTTCTGCTGGAGCAGTATAATCTTTCGAACTGGTCGAATTATAGTTTTTACCATCTTCACTCGTCCATGATAATTGTGCTGTGTTATCATATTTAGTTGTCTTATTAGCAAATGCTTCGTAATGTGTTTGATACGTTAGAATGAATTGATGGTTTGTCGTTGCATAGTTACCAATGAAGGTGATATCAAAACCAGTCTTATCGCCTGTTTTTGCTGTCAACGTGTAATCTGTTCCTTCTTTTAATACTTTATCACTCGCACTCTTATCAACTAATTTTAGTGAATTAGGTACTAACGTTAACGCGTTGCTACTAAAAGTATCATTTATCTTCATATTTTTCATTGTATAACCTGTCGTATTTAGTGTCATTTTCCAGTTGACTGTTTCGGCATCGTTATCTGATCCATCGATTTCTTTAATAATACTACTCTGAACAGAACGACCATTAACCACTACGTCCTCAGACGTAGGTGCTGACACTGTATTTTTAAAGTTACTTTCAGTAGTAACAATACCCGCATCTTTAATGCCATACTTGATGGCATATGCCGATGTCACGTTATTTTTGAAGCTAATTGTAAAGCCATTATTACTTGCATCGTTCGCTGTTTTAATGTCGTATTGGCTGGCATCTAACGGCGTATTACTAATCGTTTCCTTCCCGTTTTCATCAATCGAGACGGGGTAAATTTTCACATCAGATAGACTGCCGATTAAAATCATCGAATTCGTAAATTTATCGGTGATAGTCGCCTGTTCTTTGGCAATCGGCTGCTCATTATAATTATATCTAACTGTATAATAATGTCCTAAGTTGCTAGAACTATAACCGGTTTCTTCTTTAGCTAATGCTTTACCATATTTTGCACTGACACTGGCAGCAGAAGTAGCTACTTTATTTGTGCCAGTTAAAGTCGCCGTATTTTTAAATGTTTGTACTCCTGTTAATTTGTCGGCATTATTAATTTTTGTATCGTAGAAAATTCGATACGCCTTGTTGATGGTTGAATCTTTAAACGTAACAGTGCCACCACTAACCGTATACTTGCTCGGGTCAACGAGTGCACCTTTTTCAATTCCACCCTTAACATCAACAAATAATTCATACACGCTGACCTTAGTAATACTTAAACTACTCGGAACAGCATCTGTCACAACTGCATTAGCAATCGTGTCTAAACTCGTATTAATGTCGACTGTCCATTGTACATTTAAAGAATTATATTGCTTATCTAGCTTTCCTTCTTTGCTAATATCAGTTCCTTTTTCTGGCTTATATGTAATCGGAACGCTTATGTTCTTTTCAGCAAGTGGAAAAACAATTTCTTGCTCAACTTCACCTACAATTTTTTCTTTATTGAATTTCGTTGTTACTTTAATATGACCTTTTACATTTGAACGCGTAGCTGCTTCATCTGATAATGTAATCACGACATTACCATCCGTGCCAATTACATAGTTACCAAGAACGGCACCATCTGAATCGAGCATCTCACCTTTGACAGTGGACAACATCTTGAAGACATTTGGCAATTGGAACTCATATGTATCACCCGCCACGATATCTAACTCATCCGGAAGATCCCAAGTGAAGTCGATTGTGACATCATCATCAGTTGTCGCCGGATTACTCGTTGTAAATGGCTTGCCTGTTTTATCTGTTACTGCCACTGCTGTAATAATGTTTTCTGTGATTTTATGTGGCTCACGTGCTGCACTAGCAATGTCGACTGCTTTCAGAGCGGTCTTTTTCACTGCTTTTTCAGCAGGTACTATTGTTTTTTCAGTTGATGTTGTCGCTGATTCCTCTGCCTTAACCGTTTTCTCATCCGTTGACTCCGTATCACTGGCACCGGAATCAGATGCTATATCGCTCATTGAATCCGAACTATCAGCGTCTGATTCGCTGTCCGTTTGCGTTGTTTCCTTACTCGCAAACGTTTTAACAATACTTTGCTCTCCACTTAAAAACGTTAACAAGACAGTATCCGCTACATTCTCTGTCGCTTGATATGTCGCTTTGTAAGTTAATACGTATGCTCCGTCTGCCTCATTACTGTCATCAATGTCGAGCTTGAGTTCGTCGTCCTCGATGAGATAACGTCCAACATCTTTTTGGGCATCATTAAATACAGTGCCATTTTCAATTACCTTCCCCTGTAATTGAATTGGTACTGTTAATGATGTCGACTTATCATCTTTCCCTGGTGTCCATGTAAATCCCATTTTTACATAGACTGTTTGTCCGTCCGTTAACGTCTCAACATCTTGTTCAGCTTCTTCCGTTGCTGACACAATAACATCGTCAATTACCGGACCCGTTTGTGTCGTACTCGCCGTCACTACCATGTTGGCTGTGACTGTTTGTGCGATAAACATAACCAACACAAATAAAACAAAACTCTTTTTAAGTTTCTTAATCATCCCTATATTTCCCCCTGTATTCATAATTATCCCTTAGAAATATCACTTAACCCGTATCGTTGTCAGTAACCCCTTACTAACAACACTAGAGGAAATTAATTATCCCGAACTAACTTCCTTTTATAAGTATAGCGATTTAATTAAATAATTAAAAGATACTTTCTCACTAAATAACGTAGGTCTTTATTCCTTATTTTACTTGTAAAGTGATAAAAGAAACTCATTCACGCTCTATTATGTCACTAACTAGACATAAATAACCACTTTTTTCATCACTTTGCATACGCTAGCTATACAAATATTTTATTTTATGATAAACAAAAAAATCCTGACAGCTAAGCTGTCAGGATTTTTCACTTTTATAATGGGCTGTGGGGGGCTTGAACCCTCGACCCGCTGATTAAGAGTCAGCTGCTCTACCAACTGAGCTAACAACCCGATAATTTCTCTTTACACGCTTTATTATAGCACTTTCACTCAGAGATGCAAGCCCGTACTCACTTACTAATATAAACTGCTTGTTGTCCCATTTGTTTCCAGGCAGCAATAAAGTCTGAGCGCTTAAGTTGTTGCTTTTTTTCACCATATGGATTGTTAATGTAAATATGCGTTTGATCGAACCCCGTGATGACAACAGAATGCATATCGTACGTCATTTCTAACGTTTCAGTTGGCGTCTGCCATTCTTGCATCGAAGTCACCGGAGTAAATGAACTGGTCGTAATAATCCAAACGGGATACCCTTCTAGCACAGCTGCCAACACCTTTTCAAACGATTCTCCCGAAATATCACGGACACGGTCACTCGCAACATATTGCTTAGCTAGGGTTGCTATCGGTTCATGATACACCCCTATACCCGGAGTATCTCCTGACACACTCCCAACAAATCCTTCATGTGGATTGCCTTTTTGACCATTATCATATGTTAATGGCACAGTTGGTATTCGTTGAGCCAATTCATTTTTTGTGACTGTCACCCCCTCATAATTAAGCAACATAGCCAAACTCGTTACCTCGCAACCGTTAAATAATCGTGGTGCATCCATTTGATTGATTAAGGGTACATCAAGTTGTTGCGCTTGTTGCTGTTGTTTTTTTTTCACTTGTCTTTGCTTAATCCGTTCGATAGTTTTCGCATAGTCCGAAGTGTCCGTGAGATGAGTAGCTGTTTTTAATACCGCCTCAGCCTTTGCGATATCTGCTGTTGTTAAGTTTTGCTCTGCCTTCGTTAATGCTTGTTCGATTTGGACGACAGCATTCGTTTTTTCAGCTTTCTTCGCCTCTATTTGTTCTCGTATCGCAAACACAAATAATACCACCATAATGAGACTAATCGCAGTCATCATTAGGCGTCCCCTTTTATTGGAAAACATCAATGTTTCCCTCCCTATCCTAAATTATCCCCGTGCAATCCCCATTACACGTTTTTGTTTCACATGAAACGTAATATTACTCTCCTTAACTTTATCACATTTTTATTTTTGAGCAATTAAAAAAACCGTACACACTAATGATATGTACGGTTTTCAATCACCTTATTTAGACCAAACATCCGTTAAAACAATTGTTTGGACACGATCTGGTCCAACAGAGAACATTGAAACAGGTACTTTTGTAATTTCGGCGATACGTTCGATATAACGCTGCGCATTAACTGGTAATTCTTCAAACGATGTGACACTTGTAATGTCTTCGCTCCAACCTGGAAGTTCTTCATAAACAGGTTCACATAAAGCTAAATCTTTTAAGCTTGCAGGGAATTCACGTGTGATTTCACCTTTATAGTTATAAGCGGTACAGATTTTAACTGTTTCAAGACCTGATAAAACATCTAACAACATGATTGATAAATCGGTTAAACCACTCACACGGCAAGCATGCGATACAACCACTGAATCAAACCAACCAACACGACGTTTACGTCCTGTCACTGTGCCATATTCATGACCAATTTCACGAATACGATCGCCAATAGCATCGTCTAACTGCGTTGGGAATGGACCATCACCAACACGTGAACTGTATGCTTTAACAACACCAACTACGTAATCAATTTTAGAAGGACCTACACCTGAACCGTTAGCCACACCACCGGCAGTTGGGTTAGAAGATGTCACGTAAGGATATGTACCTTGATCGATATCTAACATTACGCCTTGAGCACCTTCAAATAAGACACGTTTATTCTCATCAAGAGCATCGTTTAAGATAACTGATGTATCACACACAAGGTCTTTGATTTTTTGACCATATTCATAAAATTCTTCGAAAATTTCTTCGAATGTAAAGCCTTCTACTTCATAAAAGCGCTCAAACAAACGATTCTTTTCACCCAAATTGTACATTAATTTTTCTTTAAACACTTCTTTGTCTAACAAATCAATCATTCGAATACCAACACGTGATGCTTTATCCATGTATGCAGGTCCGATTCCTTTGTTTGTTGTACCAATTTTGTTATCGCCACGACGTGCTTCATCAGCCTCATCTAAACGAATATGGTACGGTAAAATCACATGTGCACGGTTGCTAATACGCAATGTTGATGTATTAACACCTTTGTCTTCTAAGTATTTCATTTCGCGAAGAAGAGACTTCGGATTGACAACCATTCCGTTACCGATAATGCTTAACTTATCATCATAAAAAATCCCTGATGGAATCAACTGTAATTTATATGTTTCGCCACCAAATTTGATTGTATGACCGGCGTTATCGCCACCTTGATAGCGCGCAATAACTTGAGCTTGTTCACTTAAAAAATCCGTGATTTTACCCTTACCTTCGTCACCCCACTGTGTTCCTACTACAACAACTGAAGACATCCAAACACCTCATTCAAAATTTTTATACTATACATTTTATCCACCCTCGATTATACAACGTTTCAATCGAAAGGTCAACTGTTTCACGAACATTATTCCCTCGCAATCGTGATTCTGTTCGTTTTTAAGCATAAATTTGTTATTTCATAGAGAAAGACTGCCAATTTATCGTTAACAGCCTTAACCTCTTATTTTAAACTTTCGCCATCTTTGGCGTTACCCATCATAAAAATAGCCACGGCACAGACCGCAATTGGAATTAAAGCGACTAAAAAGATGGTTGAAACACTCGAAGCCATTGCATCAACAATTGGATTCAATACTTCGTCAGGAATTTTGGCCCGTGATGAGGCTTCAAACAATTGTTGTGTATTGCCAAACTGAGCAAGATCGACCTTTACGCCTGCAAATGCTTCGCTCATTTTCGTTGCAAACGTATTTGTTTGCAGTGCACCAAAAGCTGCAATCCCAATCGTCATCCCAAACGAACGCAAGAATGAGTTCGTTGATGTCGCACTGCCACGGAAGCGACCTTCAAGATTATATATTGAAGCCGTTGGTAAGACTGAGAATGAAAAACCAACACCAATACCAGCAATCGCCATGTATGTACTCAATAACACACGCGATGTTTCAGCCGAAATCGTTGCAAGCAAGAGCATACCGATAAAGAAGATGACAATTGACGCACTCATTAAGTGACGAAATTTCACGCGGGTTAGCAAGCTACCTCCGACACCACTACCAAGGACTGAACCAATCATCATTGGCATTAAAATAAAGCCCGCGTTAGTAGCACTTCCGCCGTATACCGCTTGCACAAAAATCGGAATGTACACCGTTAATATAATAAAGGTCGCACCGTAAAAGAAGGCTGCAATTTGGGCGGTTAAGAAGAGGCGACGTTTGAACATCCAAAACGGTAAAATCGGATCGACGGCGCGTTTTTCGGCCCAAATAAAGAGCAGTGCAAATACCACAAAGATAATGGCTAAAATTAACATCGGCACAGATACCCAAGCAAAGGTGTTGCCACCTAATTCCAAACCAAACATGAGGCTGACGACTGCAATGACAAGTGTTGCCGCTCCGAGCCAATCGACCACTTGTTTTTTGGGCGCGGTCGCTTCTTTATAAAAGATGCTCATTAAAACGATGACAACCAGACCGATTGGAACATTAATGTAAAAGACCCAATGCCAGCTAAAGCTATCAGTAATGTACGCCCCGAGTAACGGCCCCATTACACTTGATAAACCAAAGACGGCTCCTAACATCCCCGTCATTTTACCACGTTGTTGTGGTGGGAAAATATCATAGACGATGGTAAAGGCAATCGGCATTAACGCACCGCCACCAATCCCTTGAATGGCACGGAAAACACTTAATTGAATCATGCTATCAGCAATCCCACAAAGCATTGATCCAATTAAAAAGACCACGAGTCCAAAGATAAAGAAACGTTTACGACCATACATGTCAGATAATTTACCGAAAATCGGCATCCCAGCCATCATCGTCACCATGTACGCTGCTGTTACCCAAACAAAATGATCTAATCCACCCAAATCGGATACAATCGTACCCATTGCAGTTGCGACAATCGTATTATCCATCGCTGACATTAAAATGCCGAGCAATAAACCGACAACAACCCACTTAATATGACTTTTTTTCATCGTTTACACCTCTTATCAATTTTTTCTTTCAACAAATAATTCATTATAGCACTACTTCTTACCAGCACTCGTTCATTTTCTGCTCATTATTTTTCAAAAAATGAATATTAACTAAAAAAGTCCGACACAAGGTCAGACTCTTTAGTTGTTATGCCCCCATCGGTGGCATATCGTCTCTCACAACGAGATCAACAAATTTGTTATATTCTTTCACGAAGGCAAGTTGTACTGTTCCGACTGGACCATTCCGTTGCTTCGCAATAATAATTTCAATCGTGCCGTTATCTTCCTCAGCAGCTTCGCGGTCGTAATAATCTTCACGATATAAAAAGGCAACGATATCGGCATCTTGCTCAATTGAACCAGATTCACGAATATCCGACATCATCGGACGTTTATCTTGACGTTGCTCAACCCCACGTGATAATTGTGAGAGCGCAATAACTGGCACTTCAAGTTCACGCGCAAGCTGTTTTAACGTTCGCGAAATTTCAGATACTTCTTGCTGACGGTTTTCACCGCCACCAATACCACTCCCTTGAATAAGTTGCAAATAATCAATCACGATCATACCTAAACCGTGTTCTTGTTTTAAACGACGGCATTTGGAACGAATTTCATTGACGCGAATACCTGGTGAATCATCAATGAAAATATTTGTACTCGATAGCGTGCTAATAGCCAACGCTAATTTACGCCATTCTTCATCATTCAATTTACCGGTCCGCATGTTTTGGGCGTCGATATTTCCTTCGGCACAAAGCATCCGGTTAATCAATTGACTCGCCCCCATTTCCAAACTGAAAATGGCGACTGTTTCATTCGTCTTAATCGCGGTGTTTTGCGCAATATTCAAGGCAAAGGCTGTTTTACCAACCGAAGGACGGGCCGCAACAATAATTAAATCGTTACGCTGAAACCCTGCCGTCATCCGATCAAGTTCTTTGAATCCGGTTGGTAAACCGGTAATATCACCTTCACGGTTACTCAATAGCTCAATGTTATCGTAGGCTTCTGATAGAACATCGGTAATGTTTTTAAACTGACCGACATTTTTACGTTGGGCTACTTCAAGAATGCGACGTTCAGCATCATCAACTAAGGCTTCGACTGATTCTTCATTGGCAAAACCACTCGTTGCAATCTGTGTGGCGGTATTGATTAAACGACGTAATAACGCCTTTTCTTCAACGATTTCAATGTAGTAAGCAATATTAGCCGCGGTTGGAACAGACACGGCTAAATCTGTTAAATAAGTGATACCACCAATATCTTCAATTAAACCTTGTGATTTTAACATTTCACTGACAGTGACGACATCGAGCGCTTTGCCCTGTTCGTTCATCATTACCATCGCTCTAAAAATATGTTGATGGGCTTGGCGATAAAAATCTTCGGGTTGCAAGACTTCAGCCGCGGTAATTAACGCATTTGGCTCGATAAAAATAGCACCAATAATCGCCTGCTCGGCCTCATTATTTTGTGGTGGTGTTCGATCGATATTTTCCATCAGGCAACTCCTTTCATCGCTTGTTTCATGCTCTTATTTTTCTTCACTAACATGCACATTGAAAATCGCCTCAACGTCATGGTGTAGTTTTACAGGTACTTTCGTAACGCCTAAAGAACGAATTGGATCCATCGTCATTTTACGTTTATCAATTTTAATGCCGGCTTGCTTTTCTAGACCTTGCACGACTTGTTTCGATGAGACTGAGCCAAAAACACGACCATCTGCCCCTACTTTTGCTTTTAATTCAACGGTAACAGCTTCTAATGTTGCTTTTAAACGTTCGGCTTTCGCCACTTCTTCCGCCGCTAATTTATCCGCTTTTTTTTCTTTCGCTTTTAATGTGCTGATACTGGCTGCATTGGCTTCTTGTGCCACACCTTTTTTGATTAAAAAGTTATGCGCATAACCATCTGGCACCTCTTTAATATCGCCTTTTTTACCTGTACCTTTTACATCTTTAAGTAGAATAACTTTCATTTTATTCTTCTCCCTTCCAATAAGCATCGATGGCTTCTTTTAGACGGTTTTCAGCTTCCAATACGCTACTTTCTTCTATCTGAGTTGCTGCATTCGAAAGATGGCCGCCACCACCGAGCATTTCCATAATAATTTGGACGTTAATTTCACCTAACGACCTTGCACTAATACCAATTCTACCATCTTCACGTTTGAAAATAACGAAGGATGCACCGACACCTTCCATCCCCAGCATTCGGTCAGCTGCTTGTGCCGCCAACACGTTGTTATAAGGGGCGTCATCCGGCCCGCTCGTAATGGCCATATCTTCATGGTAGAAATTCATTGTTTCAATTAAACGGTTACGTTTAATAAAGGTGTCGAGGTTTTCTTTTAAAAATTGTTGAACTAATACCGTATCTGCACCAAGTGAGCGTAAATATGACGCCGCATCAAATGTACGCGAACCGGTCCGTAACGTAAAGTTTTTCGTATCTACCACAATACCTGCTAACATTGCGGTTGCCTCAATCGCCGAAATCGATGTTCCCGATGGTTGATATTCAAACAACTCTGTAATCAACTCAGCAGTCGATGAGGCGTATGGTTCAATATAGACGAGCACTGGATTCGGATGTGTAATAAAGTTCTCTGAGCGACGATGATGATCAATAATAACACATTGATCAATCAATTCGAGCAGTTCATTCGCTTCCACCATCGCTGGATTATGTGTGTCAACTACCACCAACAAGGTGTTTTTCGTAATATGATTTTTCACCTTCTGCGGTGAAATAAGATTGCGCGTGACATCCGTGTTCTTATCAATCTCACTCATCAATCGTTGCACATCGTCATTTAACATTTCGGTATCAACGACAACATAAGCATCCTTGCCATTCATTTCAGCAATTTTTCGAATCCCTAAACAAGAACCGATAACATCCATATCAGGGAAGCGATGACCAACAACGACGACATTATCACTTTGTGAAATAAGTTCTTGCAACGCTTGTGAAATCACACGGGCACGTACGCGTGTTCGTTTTTCCATCGGGTTTGTTTTCCCACCATAAAAGCGGACTTTGCCTTCAGGTTGCTTAATGACGACCTGATCGCCACCGCGACCGAGCGCTAAATCAAGTGAAGACTGACTTAACTCCGCCAACACCGTTAAATCAGCATCATTGTAAGCTAAACCGATACTTAAGGTTAACGGAATGTTCTTCTTCGATGTTTTTTCACGAATCGTATCTAAAATGGCAAACTTTGTTTTCTCAAGTTCTTCTAAAGTTGAATGACGCATAACAACCGTATATCTTTCTGAAGACATTCTCTTTAGAAAAATAGCATGTGTTCGTGACCATTGACCCAAGGTTGACGTTACAATGTTATTCAAAGCACCTCGGCGACGATCATCCATTCCCTGTGTCCATTCATCATAATTATCTAAGAAAATAACGCCAATAACAATTTGACTGTCTTCATTTTCTTGCACCAAATCTTCAAGCTTATTCGTATTTTGTAAATAGACAATTCGATCAACTTTATTAACGGTTAACTCAAAGTATTGGTTATGCCAAAAAATAGTCTGTGTCTGTTTTGCAGGTGCGGCTTGAATAAAATCCCACAATTCAGTTTCTTCGTCTCGTAAAGATGAACCTAGTATTTGCTCATTTTTGAAATATCGTGCCATATAATCGTTCAACCATTCAATTTCAGCTGCTTGATTGTACATAATTAAACCTAAAGGCATATCACTCACAGCTTGTTGCTCCGCTGTATGTACACGTTGTGTTAGTTCATCCGTCGTTTGCTTAATTTTACGATTCAGTCGTAATTCGGCAAATATAAGGATAACTAACACACTTGCTGCAACAATGAGAAACGGAAAAACCAACCACCAATGGTATATTTCTGATAAAATTGCCAGGACAACAAAGACGATGACGACGATATATATCAGAAAGCGTAAATCGCGACGTTGTTTATATGATGGCATCATTTCAACTCCACTCTATTCTGTTTCCTAATTACTCTTGTAATTTTACCACAATCATCACCTGATTTGCACCCGAGCTCTTATATCCTTATTTCACTAAGAGTGAGTGCCCCTATTGTAGGCAGATACATCAGGTTTCATTATCGTAAAATAGACTTTTGATTAACAATACAAAAATAGGCAAACCTTTCCCTAAATGTTATGATAGAGATTGAAATATGGAAGCTTCTCACTAATTTTAAAAAGGAATGAATACATGTGTCTACGGTAAAAAACTCAGCTTACTATGAACATTTAAAAAAGATTGCCATCGCTATTATCGCTGCATTTTTATGCGCAATAAGTATGAAATTGTTTTTAATTCCAGCCAAAGTTTACGCTTCTGGCATTAATGGGGCTGCTCAATTGGTAGTCGATATTTTCCATGACTTTTTCCATGTTAATTTAGATCTCGGTCTACTTATTTTAGTACTCAATTTACCAATCATTTGGTTAGGATGGACAAAAGTCGGCAAATCACTGACCTTATACAGTTTCATTGTGATTGGGATTACCTCGTTCTTCATTTCAGTCTTACCCACTTATGCGATTTCATCTGATATCATCCTCAACTCTATTTTTGGTGGTGTTATTTCTGCTGCCGGTGTTGGTATTGCTTTAAAACACGGAATTTCAACTGGTGGATTAGATATCATCGCACTGTACTTAGCCCGAAAAAAAGATACCCCGACAGGGCGCTACTTTATGATTTTAAATGGCATTATCATCGTCGCAGCTGGTGCTATCTTTAATTGGCAAAACGCCTTGTATACGTTGGTTTCACGCTATGTAAACAGTTATGTCGTTGATTTGATTCATACGAATTATCAAAAATTAACAGTCTTTATCATAACGCCACATGCCGACCTCGTCGTATCAGCTATTCAACAAAAATTCGACCGCGGTGCGACGATTATTCCGGCCTACGGTGGCTACTCTAAAAAACCGATTTATTCAATTATGATGGTTGTGAGCAATTATGAAATTTATGAGATTGAGCGCACCATCAAAAGCGTCGATCCTACAGCCTTTATCGATATCGTTGAAACACGTCGCTTAAATGGCTATTACCATAGTGAAGAAGAACAAACTAATTCATTAGAAATACGAAAACAACGGAAAGATAGCTTTAAAAAACGACAAAGTAAAGAGAACCACCGTGAATACCGCCGTCGCACACGTCGTCGTTCACAACGTAATGGTGGCAAGCCACAACCATTACATCATAGTGAACATTACCAAGCACGCGGTAAACACTCATAAAATCGACTAGGGGGCTACCAACCATGACAATTTATTTCATCAAATCATTACAGCTAGAACTAACAAACAACACACGCCAAATATTAACAGATAGCGAGATTGAACAGCTCCTGACACACTTCGGTTCGACCAACCCGCTATTACGTGACACGATTTTTCACCCGTTATGTAGCAAACTGATTACAGCGAATATTTTAACAAGACAACAAAAAAGAACATTAACTAAACGACTACTTACAAAAGACTATTTATTTAAAAATATCTCTTTGCACGCTAGTGACGCTATCTTTCAACGAATTGATAGTTTAGTCATGTTAAATCAACTGATTGCTAATGACAATACAGTCGCTAACTTTCTATTATCTGATCAATTAGAAGATACCGCAACAGCGTTAATCAAGTACATGTCAGAAGAAACCGATTATCGGGGGTTCATTTTTGAAGGCGGAAAAGGTATGGCCCTGTTCTACGTTACGTTGGCCGAATTACTCACAACAAGCATTCAACATCCGCAACTTTCGGACTCTACAAAATACGAGCTCGTTAAGCATTTCTTTAAAATATATAGTCAACGCAGTCACCATTTTATTTATAATGAAGAACAAGCGCTTGCGAATACCATCTTAACCTTTACAAATATCATTCCTAGCATGGAAGTTAACATCATCACAGATATCGCTCAATGGCATCCTGAGACGCTTTTTACCTCTGCAGAGCACGTTGCCTCTTTCTATAACAAGAAACGGCTGGAGCAGGCATTGATGGCACATAATCAACACTTATCCATCAGATTGAATACCTAGAACGACGTTTATCTTCAGACCAACTTATCCACAAACGGATAAGTTTAACACCGAAAAAAAGCAACGAGTCTCTCATCAGAGATTCGTTGCTTTTTTTACAACTGAGTTGTCCACTTGTGGATAACTCTCAGATTACAGACAATATCTATTTAAACTTCTTTTTCTGTAAAAATAGGATAAGCGATTTTGCCTACAAGATGGTACAGCTGAATAGAAATGCTGTTGAACAAGCTGATTCACTTTCGTTCCTCTAGTTTAATCAATCACAAACTTTCAAGCTCGCTCTTACTTTCAATCAAAAAAAATCACTTCCAAGTGGAAGTGATTTTTTCGTCAACTTATTTTTCTTCAGCGACAAATGGTAATAAAGCCACTTGACGAGCACGTTTGATCGCGATTGTAAGTTTACGTTGGTATTTAGCGCTTGTTCCAGTTACACGACGTGGTAAAATTTTACCGCGTTCTGAAATGAATTTTTTAAGCATATCAACATCTTTGTAATCGATGTATTCGATGTGGTTCGAAGTAAAGAAACATACTTTTTTACGACGACGTCCACCTCTGCGTTGTCCTGCCATAGTTATTAACCTCCCTTAGTTTATTGTTAGAATGGTAAATCATCGTCAGAAATATCGATTGGCTTGCCATCACTTGCAAATGGATTGCTGAAAGCAGGCTTGCTCGATTGTTGAGACTCTTGATTGTACGCATTTCCTTGATTTGATTGTGGCTGTTGATTTCCACCGCTATAAGAACTGTTGTTATTATAACTATTGCCGCCTTGATTGTTACCACCCGTACCTGAATTTCCTGCGCTAGCATTACGCGGCTCTAAAAATTGGACACTTTCAGCGACCACTTCAGTTACATACACACGACGACCATCATTTGATTCATAATTACGCGTTTGTAAACGACCATCTACACCTGCCAAGCTTCCTTTTTTAAGAAAGTTAGCAACGTTTTCTGCCGCTTTTCGCCAAACAACACAGTTAATGAAATCAGCTTCTCGATCCCCTTGTTGATTCGTAAACGTACGATTTACAGCTAGTGTAAATGTGGCTACAGCTGCACCAGCTGGTGTGTATCGAAGTTCAGGATCCTTAGTTAAACGACCCACAAGAACAACACGATTCATCATCAGACACAACCCCCTCTACTTTTAGTGATCTTATTATTTATGCTTCGTCTAAACGAACTACCATATGACGGATAACGTCTTCACTGATTTTAGCTAAACGGTCAAACTCTTGACCAGATACAGCATCTTCAGATTTGATTGTTACCAATTGGTAGAAACCGTCTTTAAAATCGTTGATTTCATATGCCAAACGGCGTTTACCCATATCTTTTACTTCGATGACTTCTGCACCTTCAGCAAGGATACCGTTGAAACGTTCGAAAACAGCTTTTTTAGCGTCTTCTTCAATGTCTGGGCGTACAATGTACATAATTTCGTACTTTCTCATCGTCTTTCACCTCCTTATGGACTATGCGGTTCTATGACAAGTCATAGAACAAGGAATAATTTTCATTACTCACATCTACGAATTATATCACACCTCTTAGGTATGAGCAACTAAGCTTTTTTTAAATTCACCGTTTATATTGCTTTTCCAAAAGAAAAAACTTATCAAAAAGCTTAATTTGATAAGTTTCCCACTACTTTTATGAAATTTTTTGATGATTTTGGAACGTCAATACCGCTTCGACACGGTTATGCACATTCAGTTTCTTCAAAACACTGCTCACATGGTTTTTTACTGTATTTTCTTTTATGTTAAGTTCTTTTGAGATTTCGTTGTTTTTTTGCCCTTTAGCCATCAATTTCAACACTTCATATTCACGACTTGTTAAACGTAATTGCATCGCATAACTAATGTTATCCGCTGCAGATTCTTGGTGATTTACCGTGAAATAATCAATGTATGGATCCACAAAGATGCGATTTTCCATCATCGTACTAATCGCAAAATTCAAACCTAACGTATCCATGTTAAAGGTTAATAAACCTTTAACACCATCTTCTATGCTCGAATCAATTTCTGCTTTCGAAAATTTAGAGGCAATATAACCCACAATTAAATCTTCTGCTTTTAAATAAGCTTTAATTTCATCGGTAATTCCTTTATCTGAATTAAGTAACACGATATCTTGAGCACCTTTGACATTTTCTTTTAAGGATTCTAGCGTTAAATCCGCTGAGCTTAGCGTATGCTCTGTTTGCGCTAAAATAATTTTCAAACCTTCTGAATAAATATGATTACACCCTGCTAAAACAATATGTCCCAATTAAAAAATCCCCTTTTTATTGTCATCTTTTTGAATAATATCCCATGAATATTTTTTTACATTACACGACAGATTGTTCCCTTTACAATCTATCAGTTAGACGTTTCCTTATTTGTCTACAAGCTTACAAATATGTCTAGTCATGGTATCTAACTATTGTAGGACTATCTGTATCATTGCTCCTGAGATGTTATCCCATTTTAACATTACTCCTTTACAATAACTAGCCTAACATATTTATTAAATACAACATTATAATAACACCTTAATATTATTCAATTTATTATAACGCTTTTTAACTAGTTTTTTCAATACATAATCTGAATATTTTTGATTAGTTGCTATTACCATTTCTTCTTCTGACATAAATCTTCCTTTAGGCTATACTTAAAATAATATTATAATAATTAGCGAATATTTTTAGGAGGGCTTTTATGACAGAAGATATTTCTCGTATTTTCATTAAGCAACAACAATTTTTCAACAGCTACCAAACACGTTCATTGGCGTTTCGAACGCAACAGTTACAACAGTTACAACAAGCATTGATAGACTTTGAAAAGCCCTTATTAGAGGCTCTTTCCCAAGATTTGGGAAAGAGTAACTTTGAATCGTATGCTACCGAAATTGGTTTTTGTTTTCGCAGCATTAAGACGGCCTTGAAAAAGTTGCCGCACTGGCAAAAACCACGCAAGGTTCGCACAACGCCCTCTTTATTTTCTGCTAAGAGCACCATCCATCACGATCCCTACGGTGTTGTTTTAATTATCGGGCCATTTAACTATCCTGTACAACTCATACTTGAACCTTTAATTGGCGCCATTGCCGCGGGTAATTGTGCCATCTTAAAAGCAAGTGAGCTAACACCGCATGTTTCGAGTGTATTGGCACAGTTAATTACTAACACTTTTTCGGCAGATTATATCACCTTATTCGAAGGTGACGCGACTGTTACAACAAAATTATTAACCCAACCCTTTAATTATATTTTTTTCACGGGTAGCATCACTGTTGGAAAAATTGTCTACGAGGCTGCTGCCCAACAATTAATTCCAGTTACGCTCGAATTAGGTGGAAAGAGTCCCGTCATCGTTCACTCTGATGCCAAAATTAAAAATGCGGCCGAGCGAATTGTTTGGGGTAAATTTTTGAATACCGGCCAAACCTGTATTGCCCCAGATTATGTGCTCGTTCACCAATCACAAGAGACCGCCCTAATCGAGGCGATCGAACGAACAATAGCTGCCTTTTACGGTAGGAATCCCCATGAGAGTCCTGACTATGGACGAATTGTAAATGACCGACACTACCAACGACTGAGCAATCTATTAGAAATTGACCGTGACTTTATTATTAGTGGTGGTCAATCTTCACAACGAGACTTGTTTATTGCTCCAACGCTCCTACGCTTATCAGATACCACAGCGGCTACCATGCGCGAAGAATTATTCGGTCCACTTTTACCTATCATTACTTATAATGAGTTGAGTGAGGCAAAAAAAATCATCGCCGAACACCCGACACCACTCGCTTTGTATTTATTTACCGAATCAAAAAAGGTGTGTGAGGACATCTATACAACAATCAATTTTGGCGGTGGCTGTGTCAATGACACCATCTCTCATGTCGCCAATGAGACTTTGCCATTCGGTGGGATTGGTACCTCAGGTATCGGAGCTTATCATGGTGAAGCCAGCTTCGCTACTTTTTCACATCAAAAAAGCATTTTAAAGCGACGTGCTAGTATTCGTGTCGCCTTCTTATACCCTCCGTATAAAAAGAAACTGAAGTGGCTCCGTAAAATTTTATAAACAAAAAGGAATCTCCTGTGAGATTCCTTCAGATTGTAGACAAAGTCGAATTAAACTGATTTTACTTTGAACGTTAGTTCAAGTGACTTTGGCTGCAAGATGACTTGACTGAAAAGAAACGTTGTTATATCCTCTCGTTCTAGTAGGCACGACGAGCGAGTGACGGTGCGCGTACTGATGGTACGTAATCCCGAGCGAGCAAGTCGTAACGACCTAGAACAGCGTTTATCTTCAGTCTGAAAGGAATCTCCTGTGAGATTCCTTCAGATTGTAGACAAAGTCGAATTAAACTGATTTTACTTTGAACGTTAGTTCAAGTGACTTTGGCTGCAAGATGACTTGACTGAAAAGAAACGTTGTTATATCCTCTCGTTCTAGTAGGCACGACGAGCGAGTGACGGTGCGCGTACTGATGGTACGTAATCCCGAGCGAGCAAGTCGTAACGACCTAGAACAGCGTTTATCTTCAGTCTGAAAGGAATCTCCTGTGAGATTCCTTTTTTGTTATGATATTTCACTTTTTAATTTAGCGATTAATTCACTCATCCAGGACATTTCACGATTCCTTTTTTCAGTAAAATAACCATCCACGAATTCAACCATCTCACGTTTTTTTCCTTGCGAAATGACATGTGGATACAACAACGATAATTCCTCACTTTTGGCTTGTAATGCTGCTAACTTACCTTCAAATATCGCAACAATACGTGCTTTATCGACGTGTTCTAAAAAGAATAAACCAATCATCATTTCTTCGACACGATGACTTTTTTCAAATACTTCATAAATTTTCAGTGGCAATTGCTTTCGGCCTTTAGCTGTAATTGAAAAGATGTTTTTGTCAGGTCGATGCTCTTCTTTAATTACACGCGTTGTTTCAATAAATCCTTGCTTTTTTAGTGTTTCAAAATGATAGTATAATTTACTCTCCGTTAAATTCCCCAATTTATCAAAGGGAATCGGTTCTGATAATTCTTTTTTTAATTTATAAGGATAATTGTCGCCTTGCATCAGTTTACTCAAAATATAAATCTGAATGGACATCTTACACCTCCAAGTGACTACTAAATTGGATGCTCAGCTATCGAGCGAATCTTCTTTATCTTAGAGTACTACAGGTTGGGTGTCAACGGGAAGCTTTTTATGCACAAATGTGACCACTAACGCATTAATTAACATGGCACCCACTGCTACAGCTGCTAACCCCCATAAAAACGGTACTTGTGAAGTTGAACCAAAAATAACGGCAAAATACGATTGCACGGAATAATACATCGGTGACACATGACTAATCGCATTGAAGTACCCATACATCATCTCACGTGGCATTGTCGCACCATTCGCAATTGTTTGCGACAATAAGATTGGGATATTCAAAATCATCCCACCATCTCCAATTAAGAAGGTAAAAATCGCACAGACGTTAAATGCAGCCATGTAGAGCAAGATTTGTTGGCCCGCAATTTTGATTAAAACATCGGAGCCCATCTCGGTTAGGAAGAAGGCCACTGTGACTGCAAAAATCGTTGAAACAATCGCAATAATTAACGCTGCCCCTTGGACATAACCGAACAGTTTGACCCGCGACGCCCGCCCACGACTTTGTTTAAAAGCACTAACTAATTGCATTGCACCAATCATGGCACCTACATAACAAGCCATTGTTAAAAACATCGGTAACATGTTGTTATTCATACCGTCAGGCACATCATTAATAATGACATAATTACCAACATAAGCTTGATCAATTTGTTTCGCAATCGCTGCTGACTGCTCTTTTGGCACGTTCATGTTTAACAAAACACCTTCGGCCGTTTTCGTTGAGAAATTCGCGCTCAACTGTGTATTTATTTCTGAAACGACTGATTTCATTGCAGAAGAAACCATCGTTGCTGAAGCTTCGTTGACCGTAAAGTCAATTTCAGCTGCTTTTCCTTTTGTTGCATTATCCGAAAATGATTCTGGAATATGAATCACTAACGCATACTTATTATCTTCAAGTTTCTTCATTGCATTTTCATTCGTTAAATCACTGTTTATTTCAAAAGGAAGGCTCTTCGCTAATTCTTTTGAAATTTGCGTGCCTGCTTGTCCTTTATCATCATTTACAATCGCTACTTTCAGTTCATCCATATTAGCTGGTAATGCTGAATAACCTGTTAAAAAGATTAATAACATTGCTACTGCATAAAAAATCCCCATAAAAATCGAAGCCTTAACCCCTGTTAATCCCATAAATTTTTTGAAATTCATTTATTCTATCTCCTTCTTCCGGTTTTTCACAAAAGTACTTTGTACAAAGTACTTAACTTTTTATATATTATACTAAGACTCGTTGTTTGTAAAGTTATACACAGCAAAAAAGCCACCGCAACAAGCGGTGGCTCAAGATTGTAGAAAAAGTCGAATTAAACTGCTTTTTCTGTGAAAAGTAGCAACAGTAACTAGTCGCTATTCTTTTGCATTCCAATATCTTCAAAGTTAAACGAGGTGAGTTCACTATTATTCCTTCGGTTGCTGGTACTTTTATGCTTTTTCAGCACCAGCTGTCGCATTGCCTTCACCGTAAGATTTAGCGCCGACACCGGCTAGTTTACCATCTTTAATAATCAAGTATTCATCACGAATCGGACGATTTTCAAAATAACATTCCAATATTTCACGGGTACCGGCTGCATATCGTGCTTGCGCAGATAAACTCGACCCCGAAATATGAGGTGTCATGCCGTGATTCGGCATCGTACGCCATGGATGATCGCTTGGCGCTGGCTGTGGAAACCAGACATCACCTGCATAGCCTGCTAATTGGCCACTTTCTAACGCCCCGACAATCGCATCGCGCTCACACAGTTTCCCGCGAGCCGTATTAATCAAGTAAGCACCCTTTTTAAAGTCTTTTAAACTGGCGCGATTAATCATATGTTCTGTTTCAGGGTATAACGGGCATTGTAAATTAACGACATCACACACTTTTGTCAAACTGGCCACACTCTCATGATAAGTTAAACCTAGCTCTTGTTCGACTTCGAGCGGTAAACGACGGCGGTCATAATAATGCAGATTCACATCAAACGGTTTTAATAAGCGCAAGACGCGTAGACCAATCCGACCTGAGGCTATCGTACCAACGTGCATGCCTTCAATGTCATAAGAGCGCGATACACAATCAGCAATGTTCCAACCACCTTTACGGACCCATTCATTAGATGGCAGGTAATTACGAACAAGTGACAACATCATCATAACAACATGTTCAGCCACACTATGACTATTGCTATAGGTAACCTCTGCCACAGTAATATTATGTTTGCTGGCTGCTTCTAAATCAGTATGATCGGAACCAATACCAGCCGTAATAATTAGTTTTAACTTCGGTGCCTTCGCCATCCGTTCGGCTGTCATATAGGCTGGCCAAAACGGTTGCGAAATAATAATTTCCGCGTCATGTAATTCCTGTTCTAACACACTGTCGCTACCATCTTTACTCGATGTAACAATTAATTCGTGGCCGAGACTTTCTAAATACGACCGCAACCCTAGTTCACCAGAAACACTGCCTAATAATTCACCGGGATTAAAATCGATTGCTGTTGGTGATGGCACTGTTTGACCGTCTGGATAATGTGTGACTGTTGGTAATGTTGTTCGGGCATAAGCTGGTGGAAAACCCGTTTCTGGATCATCGTATAAGACACAAATCACTTTAGCCATGTGTTTCCTCCTTTAATTAAATGATTAAATCACCCTAATTAATGCGAGTTTCACGATTCCTCGACGTCGATTTTGGTTGCGCTTTCACCCGCACTTACACCATACATAATCTCATGTCTTTTGTCCACAGATAAGCTAAAAAAACCTTCAGCATTTAGCTGAAGGTTTCAGATTGTAGACAAAGTCGAATCAAACTGTTTTTTCTGTGGAAAGTGGTCAAGCGAGTTTGTCTACAAGATGATAAAACTGAATAGAAACGTTGTTATATCCTCTAGTATTTAAATCACCCAAGTTTAGAACGACTTTAAATTCTTTTGTTCTAGGAAACACGAGCCTTTGAGGTGAGTGTACAAATGGTACTCGACTTCAATAAGGCGAAGCATTGACGACCTAGAACAGCGTTTATCTTCAGTCTGAGACCTTCAGCATTTTGCTGAAGGTCTCAAATGTTAGAACCGAGTAATCGGTGTGATATTGTATTTACGTTTAAGGTACCATTTTAATACTAAGACTAGCACACCGAGAATAATTGCCATTGGCGGTTGTAAGACAATGTTCCAGTTAACCGGTAAGATAGCTGTAAAGACAAAGGCTAACAACATCCACACGATGACAAATACGACTGCATATAAGGCATACTTCAGTAAGCCTTTTTTACCTTGATCTCTAATTTTCAACGTGTAATATTGCATACCGGCCATCCCAGCCCCACCAATTACAAACGACATTAGAATTAATGAAATTGGAATCGATGTGACACTTTCATTGGATTTGCCGATAAAGGCCGTTGCTGCAACTGCAAGCAACATAATTCCCATAACGAGTAAACCACCATCAACACCACGTAGCCACCAAGACGCTTCTTTTGGTTTTGGTTTCGTGATAACTTCATTTTGTTCCGCCGCAAACTGTTGCGGTGTTTTGCCATAATGTTGACGTGCTGTTACATTTTGTTTTTGAGCGGTCTGTACTTCGGTCGCCATCTCATCTACTAATGTTTTAATTTGATCGGCTGGCAAGACTGCTGCCGTACGAAGATGACGTTCAACATCCACAATGTATTGTCGATTTTTTTTCGTTAAGCCTTCGTGATTGAAACCATATGTTTGTTCCATCAAGTACTCCCCCTATTAATTAAACGTTAAATAAGAAATGTAACACATCGCCATCTTGCACAACGTAATCTTTACCTTCAGCACGGACACGTCCAGCTTCCTTGGCTGCTTTTTCTGATCCATACTCAACTAAATCAGCATAAGCTGTAGTTTCCGCACGAATAAATCCACGTTCAAAGTCAGAGTGAATGATGCCGGCACATTGCGGTGCTTTCATCCCTTGTTGGAACGTCCAAGCACGAACTTCTTGCACACCCGCTGTGAAGTAAGTTGCTAAACCAAGTAATGAGTAAGCTGAATGGATCAGTAAGTCTAAGCCTGATTTTTCAACGCCCATCGCTTCGAGGAAATCAAGTTTATCTTTATCATCAAGTTCCGCAATTTCTTCTTCGGCACTTGCACAGATTACGATAACTTCAGCTTTTTCTGCTGCTGCATATTCACGTACGCTTGCAACAAATTGATTTTCACTGCCTTCTGCTACTTCATCTTCAGCAACGTTTGCCACATAAAGGACTGGTTTAGATGTTAGTAAAAACAACCCGTTCATGATTGCTTGTTCATCTTCGCTTAAATCTAATGAACGAGCCGGTTTATTATTTTCTAATGCTTCTTGTACTTTTACAAGCACTGCTAATTCATCCACCGCTTCTTTATCACGTTGTTTCGCAAGCTTTTCAACACGCTTCACACGTTTATCCACTGATTCTAAATCCGCTAAAATAAGTTCAAGGTTGATTGTTTCGATATCATCCAAAGGATTAATACGACCTTCAACATGGGTGATGTTTTCATCAATAAAACAACGGACAACATGACAAATGGCATCCACTTGACGAATATGAGATAAGAATTTATTACCCAATCCTTCACCTTTACTCGCACCACGTACTATTCCAGCAATATCGGTAAATTCAAATGTTGTGGGAATTGATTTTTTGGGGATATACATTTCAATCAGTTTGCCTAGACGTTCGTCTGGAACTTCGACACGACCTACGTTTGGGTCAATTGTTGCAAAAGGGTAGTTCGCTGCTTCTGCACCAGCTTTTGTAATTGCGTTAAATAAGGTTGATTTACCAACGTTTGGTAAGCCAACGATTCCGGCTGTTAATGGCATTGTTTGCACTCCTTTAATTCTCGTTAATTGTATTTTATATTATAGAGGTTTTTTAATGAAATTGAAATCAAAAATCCGTCTCTCCTATCATACCATAAAATCAAAAATGATTTTAATAGCTATGTTTTGTCCAACGATTTACAATAGAAGTATCCAAACAGCACGTTAATTTGCGACAAGAGAGGATTAATTATGCAAACTAAAACACTCTTTTTTGAAGGTCAAGATGGCAAAAAAGCTTTTTATGGTAAACCCTCTATAGCAACCATCGAAGCCGGACTTGCTCAGTTACAACATCAGCAGCTAGCGAGGCGTTTCCCTACACCGATTAAGTCGACAATAACAGCAGACACAACGCTCAATCAAACAGATGGGCTTCCCGTTTCAGGCACCTTTTTAGTCGGTACAGCCCTTAATAAAGGTAAATATATCAGTTTTCAGTTAGAAAATACGAGTGCGACGTTCGAAGGACGACAATGGGTTAATGGCGATGGACGGCAACAATTGGAATTACTTGAAACAACCGCCGCTCATATTAGTGGGAAAATGAATGAATTTCCGAAAGGGAGCGGTCGTTTTTCAATTATGTGTACACAAATTAAGCCACTTCATTTAGATGAAACGGCGGCCCAAGCGTTGCAACGACAATTACCAGAAGATGTTAGCTTTCAAGCAATCGTCGATGAATTTTTTTATTATATCTCCCTGCTTGATGAAGCGCATCAACAAGCTACCTTTACGCTACTCGATGAGGTATGGACTGACTTTGCAACACGCTATGGTGCCAAAGGCCATCACCATAACTACCGCGGTGGTTTGTTACAACATACTGTAGAAGTTTTACGGATTGCCACAACGATTTTCGCACAGAGTGATGACCCGCTGACCTTAGCAAAACATTTTAATGTGCTAGTGCGACTGTTCCAATCGTTAGGTTGGCAAGAAATGCTCACCAGTGTGGCAAAGGAGCAACCACGGTTACCCTTTAACAGCTATTCTGAAGCGAGTGAACATCTTTTAAGTATTTGTCAGCAAACGTTAGCTGCTCACTTACACGATCAAGGTTCAATCAATACGTTGGTGTTTGGCATTATTTTTCATGACATCGGTAAAATCATCGAATACAGTACGGTTGGTGATAATTCGGGCGAAAAATACAAGCTCTGGTTTGGCGCGGACTTTGAAGTGCCACATTATCGCGCAGGAGCAATTGATATGGATGTCATTGGCAAACGTTTTGGCCACATCCAACTTGGCGTGATGTATCTATCACGGGCAATGTATCAACAAGCAACGTTGCTGCCGCTAAATGCTTGGCTCGATGCCATCGCGATAATTCAATCACATCATGGCAAAGCCGAGTGGGGGTCACCACAACAACCGCGTACAACAATTGAGCTAATGGTACATCTCGCTGACTTTATTGATTCACGTATTGCGAGTGAACATTAAAGCTGTGATACCTACTGAAAAAGCAGTCAAAAAAAGCATCGACATAAACTGTCGATGCTTTTCCATTTAAAACCACTAATCAGCCTACAACTGCCGTGATTTCACTGTCATTATTTATTCACCTTTTAAAACGGCTTTCACCTTCGCTTGATATGAAGAAACAACTTCATCTGACACTACGTAGTACCAACTTGTTGTTTCACCATCTGGATTAAGTAACGTTTCTCCGGTGCCACCTTCGAGCGTATCTTCTGACAGATTATTGACGACGCTGCGATAGTTTTTAGCCATTGTGACCAAGTCGTCTGTCTCAAAATTCGTTTCAACATTTTTGCCAATAGCCGCCAAAATATCATTGTAGTTAAATAAGACACTACTTGATAACGTTTGTTGTACAACCGATTCAATGACTTGGCGTTGACGCTGTTGACGACCAAAATCACCTTTAGGGTCTTCATAGCGCATTCGTGTATAGTTTAACGCATCTTTTCCATTTAGTTTGAGCGTACCAACAGCAAAATTCGAGCCATCTTGACTGAATTCCAACGTATTATTAACGGTCACACCATCAACGGCATCAACAAGCTGAGAAAAACCTTCCATATTCATGCTCACATAATACTCCACCGGCACATCTAAAAATGAGGATACAGTATCAACTGCCATTTGAGCGCCGCCATGGGCGAAGGCTGAATTGATTTTTTCTTCTGTACCGTGCCCCACGATTGGCACTCGTGTATCACGTGGCAAACTTAACATGTATGTTTTATTCGTTTGTGGGTTGACTGTCACTAAAATCATCGTGTCCGATAACCCCGCACGATTACGTCCCTTATTATTGAGGTCATCATCTGTGCCTAGTAACAACACACTAAATGGTTTTTTCTTAGCAATGTTTTCGGATGTGGTTTTCAACGGTGCATTAATCTCTTTCACTGTCGATTGTGCTTTGTAATACGCATAGCCGACAGTTCCTGCCACAGCTAATACAAGAATTAAAATTAGCCATAAAATAAGATTTCTGACCGGATGTTTTTTCTTTCTTTTTTGTTGACGTGTTGTTTCAGCCATCTCAGTTCCTCCTTAATCACAATTATCTTTTCTCTAAACGTCAGTATAACATAGGACTTTTTAAATACAGAATGATAACCGTATTAACGAAGGACACGTTTCATTTTCTTATCAAAGTCACGACGGGCGATGAGTACACTATGTCCACAACCTAAACATTTAATCCGAATATCCATCCCCATTCGAATAATTTGCCATTCATTCGTTCCGCATGGATGTGGTTTTTTCATCTCAACAACGGTCTTTAAATCATAGTTTCTTTCCATTTGAATTTTCCCCTTTATAATTCAATCTCTAACACATCTAAAATGCGATTGAAATCGGCTTCTGATAAAAATTCGATTTCAATTTTCCCTTTTTTACCTTGCTTTTTAATCGCTACGGCTGAGCCGAATTTACGCTGCAATTCAGCTTCAGTCGCACGAATAAATTGCGGCTTTTTCACTGCTTCTGCCTTACTTTTTTGAGGTGTTGGTTCGTTACACTCTGTGACATAGCGTTCCAGCTGACGCACCGTTAATTGTTGTTTCACCGTGTACTTAGCGACTGGAACGATTCGTTTTACATCTGTTAAACCGAGTAAAGCACGTGCCTGTCCTGTTGATAGTTGCTCTGTCTCCATCATTGCTTTAACTACCGATGGTAATTTTAACAACCGCAAATAGTTGGCAATATAAGGTCTGCTTTTGCCGAGCTTTTTAGCAATCTCCGCCTGGGTCAGCTGTTGCTTATCCACTAATAACTGATACGCAGTGGCTTCTTCCAACGCACTTAAATTTTCACGTTGGAGATTTTCTAAAATCGCTAATTCCATCATTTGTTTGTCATCATATGTTCGAATAATCGCTGGAACACTGTCTTTACCGGCTATCTTCGAGGCACGACAACGTCGTTCACCCGCAACAATTTCGTACTTATTTTTCATCTTCCGTAAAATAACAGGCTGTAATACGCCATTGAGACGAATCGATGCCGCTAACTCGTTCAATGCCTCTTCAGCAAAATACGTCCGCGGTTGATAGGGATTTGAAGTGATTTGTACGAGTTGAACATCTTCGATTGTCTCATCTGTTGCCAATCCCATATCACCAAATAAAGCATCGATACCCTTTCCTAAACCTTTAGCCATTTGCTTTCACTTCCTTCGCTAACTCAATATAGGCTTGTGCACCTTTCGATTTCACATCAAAAATCACAGCCGGTTTGCCGTAACTCGGTGCCTCACTAAGACGCACATTACGGGGAATAACGGTTTGATAAACCTGTGATCCGAAATATTTTTGCACTTCGGCAACAACCTGTTGACCTAAGTTTGTCCGTGCATCATACATTGTTAACAAGACACCTTCAATGACAAGTGTCTTATTTAAATGCCGTTGCACAAGTTTAACTGTATTTAATAACTGTGCTAAGCCCTCTAGGGCATAAAATTCACATTGTACAGGGATTAATAACCCATCAGCTGCTGTTAGAGCGTTTAATGTAATAATTCCGAGCGACGGGGGACAATCAATAATAATATAATCATAGCTGTCTTTGACGGCTTGCAAGGCATCTTCTAAGCGACGTTCACGTGACATAATCGAGACCAACTCGATTTCTGCCCCGGCTAATTGAATCGTGGCTGGTACAACATCAAGATTGGCTATTTCTGAAGGTCTAATGACTTCGGATAACGCGATACCACCAACCAAAACATCATAAATACACTGTTCAACAGTTGCCTTTTGAACGCCAATTCCACTGCTTGTATTCCCTTGTGGATCAGTATCAATTAATAACACACGGTGACCAATAATAGCTAAACTCGCCCCTAAATTAATGGCGGTTGTTGTCTTCCCAACACCGCCTTTTTGATTAGCAATTGCAATAACCTTCCCCATCCGACTCAACTCACTCTCTCGTTTAGACTGTCAATCGTCTAGCAACGTGCTCATTACGTCTTATTAAGTCTTCATCTACTATTTAATTGTAGCAAAAAAAAACGGTGTCGTGTAGTTTGACCCGTTTTTATTTCACTGATAGTTCCCGTGGCGGATACGCAAACTGCTTAAGTTTTTGTTGTTCAGCCACTGTCTCAAGTGGCAAACTATATTCCGCTCCAAAATAATTAAATGACATCGTTACCTTACCGTCGTCATAGCAAAAAATGTAGACCAAAGCCACGTCCTCAGGACTATCTAAATCTTTTGTTCGTTTGACCAGTTTATCACTGCCTTTTTGATAGGTGTACATCGTATTTTCCGCTTTGTTTTCAGGCCGTTTCAGGCGCTTTCGTTCATTTTCCATATCTTTTTTAGTGGTAAAACTACGATAGTAATTCCCCATCTTCCAACTGTAATTTGTACCACTATCTGCAATAATTTGCGCTGTGGGGATGCCATAACTAGCAATGACTGCCGCAATAGCTTGATCTGCTTGTTTTTGTTTAGAGAGACTTTCAAGATACATGCCACCACATAAGAGGCCGGCACACAATAAACAGGCGAAAATTAGTTTAAGTCCTTTATGTTTAGTTCGTTGCCATCGTTGATACATTGGTTATACCCCTTTCATACTTTCATGATTATTTTCGTGTCTATCCTTTTAAAAAGCAAATGATTCGTTCTGTAATGAGTAATTGTTCAGAACTCCTAACCGACTGCCTTATCTTCCACGTTTTATAACGTTCGCCTAACACGTATATCTAACAGCGACTTAATCCTATCACTGAAGTCGTTACTGTTAAATCGCTCTAAATTATGATAGCTTTTATCTGTTAATTAAAAAAATCGCAATACTACTCATGATTACGTCAACTGTCATAGCTGAGGAACCATTTGTTTTTAATGATGCAGACGGTTACTCAGCTCTCAAAAAGTCTCTCTCAATCGCTGATAAACTTAATGTTTCAAGACAATCGCTGTCAAGATAGGAAAATGGCGCTAGCACACCTGATATTGAGACTTTAAGCATTCGAGCTTCTTTCTATAAAATATCTATCCTTAATTCGACAACCGAGAATACACAATTGAACGAAGTGTCTGTTTACTAAGCTAATTCAGCTTTACTGTTGGTGGGACAGTAACTCCTGTTAGTTACTCACTACTCTTTATCGTCCTATGACGTTTCTTATATACAGATACAGCGTGAAATAATAAAGGCTCGAGCTAAATGTTAATACACCAAAGGTTTGGATTAATTCATTGATACCAAATGTATTGTAGAGTGTTGACCCCAGTACACTACCGAGTGCATCTCCAAATAAAAAGGCGGATTGGATAATTCCGAGATAAAGAAGCAACTCCTGTTTAGGGAGTATTTGGTATTCCATTATTTCTTTCATGACAAAGAAGCCGACTGTTTCTAATCCTGTAATGAACAGTAAAAAAATAACGAGTTGCTGATTCACTCCAATATTCCCTAATGTAACGACAAGGGTTCCCGAAACAGTCTCTAAGAGGATGAATGTGACTGCTGCATTGCCCGAAAACAACCTTAATCGAAAGATGAAAATAGCTCCGACCTTAAAGATGCCATAGCTCGAATAGATAATGGCTGCAATCGCTGCATTGTAACCGACGTCGCTGATGAAAACAGGGATTAACGGCTCTAATAACGATGTTGATCCGCCCAACAGTAAGACAGAGACATACAAATTCAAAATGCACCCCTTCCTTTTAGGGGCCCTCCATCTCTTTTTCGTTCGTTTCGAACTAATCCGGTGGTTAGGTGCGCCTTTCATCAGCAACACAACTAATAAAACAACTGCACTCGCGAGGAGTAAGTACATGTACTTGTTTTTCATATGCATGATGAAGATTAACTGTCCCGCGATAAAGGTCGCAGCCGTTAACGAAATTTGCATTACTGTATAGCGTATCGAAATTATTTTTTCTTTATTCTCTGGTTGCTCATCTGATAAATAATATAACTAGGACCTGATTGCAAGTATACAAATAGACGCACCTAGACCGGCAATACTACCTGAAAGTAGCGCGATAAAGACACTATCTGTAATCACTCTCAGTGACATTCCCACTGCGTAAAACGGTATGCAGTAAGCGAGTATTTTATTGACGGGCCATTCCGAGATAAAGCTCGATATTAAAAAAGATAATGATCCCGCTATCGCCATCGCAGCATAAGATAACGAATAATTAAATAAAGCGTCATTTTCATTGAACCATAATACTTGGATGTACTTGGATATTCCCATACTAAAGTAAAACAATAGTAAAAAAAGCAACAAATTAGTGGGTATCGTTCGTTTTATTTTCATTAAAAATTCCTTCTATCTCTGTTTGATAGTCACTGTCATTCTGGTCGTTGTATTTATGTTGAATCGCATGTAACGTTTGTCTATCTAGACATGCTTCCAAGGAAATCAAATAATTATATCTATCCTCTTCTTCATTACCATCATCGTAGTTATATTCTAGCGCTAATTGAAAATATTTTTTTGCATACTCATATTCTTCATTGATATAATGGCAGTATCCTACATATGAATTTTGGTAATACGAATCATAAATTCTATGCTTTTCAATCTACGCGTTATATTCAAAAACTTTACGATTTCTAGGTAAAAATGGTTTCTTCATAATTAACACTTCTCTCTTTGTAACCGTTTTTAATGCATCGCCCTATTTACTACTTGTAAATAGTCAATTAGGATTACTGTTACTCTAAAAAAGACAGCATTCTTATGAAAGAAATGCTGTCTGAGACTGAAGATAAACACTGTTCTAGGTCGTTACGACTTGCTCGCTCGGGATTACGTACCATCAGTTCGCGCACCGTCACTCGCTCGTCGTGCCTACTAGAACGAAAGTGAAATCAGCTCGTTCAACTTTGAAGATATTGGAATGGAAAAGAAGAGCGACTATTTACCGTCGCTACTTTTCCATTCCAATATCATAGAAGTTAGCTGATTAAACGAGAGGATAGAACAGACTTTCTATTCAGTCTTATCATCTCGTAAACAAAGTCACTGTAATAGCATTCGAAAGAAAATGAAGTCTCTTTAGACTTTGTCTACAATCTGAGACAGCATTCTTATGAAAGGAATGCTGTCTTTGCTTGCTTATTTATTTTTAGGTATTTTAATCGATATCTCAATAAAATCAGCCGTTTCATTCTCACTTGTTTCAACCGGAATGCCTGTTTTATTGACAAGTGCGAGCGATTCTTTGATTGTATTTACCGCCAAGCGGAAATCACGGCTAATAATTTGACGCTTCTTCTTCGGTTTCGCTTGCTCTAGTCGTTTTGCAACGCGATTTTCGGTTGCCTTCACCGTTAATTGCTCGGCAATTACTTCGGCTAAGACGAGCTCTTGTTGGTCTTCTGCAAGTGGAATTAAAGCGCGGGCATGACGTTCGGTAATTTGTTTCGTCAAGGCAGCGGTTTGAACAGCTTCACCGAGTTTCAATAAGCGTAATTTATTGGCCACCGTTGACTGACTTTTCCCGAGTTGCTGTGCCAGTTCGCCCTGTGTGATTTGATGCAAGGCGAGTAACCGTTTGTAGGCATGGGCTTCTTCAATTGCGGTTAACTCTTCACGCTGTAAGTTTTCAATTAAGGCAATTGAGGCTACCTCTTTATCACTCAGTTGATTGACAATCGCTGGGATTTTTTCCCACTCAAGTGAACTAATCGCTCTAAAACGACGCTCGCCAGCAATAATTTCATAACCTTCTTCTTTGTATTCACGCACAATAATTGGTTGAATCAAGCCGTGTTCCTTAATCGTCTCGGCCAACTCGGCAATTTTCTCTTCATCGAACATCGAACGGGGTTGAAAACGGTTTGGTATAATTTGTGCCAGCGGTAATTCTTCGACTGTCTGATTTGTTGATGCTTCAATAAACTGCTCGATAATCGCTTCTTCTTGCTTCAATGTTTGTTTTTTGCCAAAGCCAAATAAACCCAATTGTCTTCGACTCCTTCCTTCTATCCTATGGTTTTGCTACGTCACTTTAAATGATTACATTCTCTATTTTAGCAAACAATCTTTAAAAAACAATCAATCACCTAAACTATTTATTCATCTTGCTCCTAAAAAAACAACGAACAGTTGATTAACGATACAACTGTTCGTTGTTTTCTTTCAGTTACACAATCGGTGTTTTATTCGGTGTTCCCGCTTTACGAGGATACTGTTTTGGTGTCTTACGCTTTTTAGCAATCGTCACAACATGACGTTCAGCCTCTTCTACGGGCAAGATGAAGGCTTCATCGCTCACTAACTCACCACCGAGTACCTTGATGCCTTTTTTAGCATCAACCATTTCTGCGGCTGTATGAGCAGCTTTTAAGGCAACGAAATGACCACGTAATTTAACGAGTGGCAAACAAAGTTCCGCTAACACACTCATGCGGGCAACCGCACGGGCTGTCACGATATCAAACTGTTCACGGTACTGTTTGTTTTGACCAAATGTTTCGGCACGATCGTGCACAAAACTAACATCCTTTAAGCCAAGTTCAGTTGCTAAATGATTTAAAAAGGTAATTCGTTTGTTGAGTGAATCAACAATCGTCACCTTTAATTTAGGAAAGGCAATTTTAATCGGTAGACTTGGAAAACCAGCTCCTGCCCCAACATCACAGAGGCTGACACTTTGATCCATGTCGTAATAAAACGCCAACGTGATGGAGTCATAAAAATGTTTTAAATAAATATCTTCACTAGCAGTGATGGCCGTCAGGTTCATTTTCTCGTTCCATTCCACCAAAATCTTGGCATAATCAGCATATTGTGCCATTTGTTCATCACTTAAGTTAATGCCTTTGCTGAGCAACGCGGCACGGAATTGTTCTGGGTTCACTTAGTTTCCTCCTGTACGTACGAGTTTACTTTGTTCAAGGTAGACCATTAAAATCGAAATGTCAGCTGGGTTGACGCCAGAAATACGGCTCGCCTGCGCTAAAGTTAATGGTTGCACTTCTTTCAGTTTTTCGCGGGCTTCGGTTGCTAAACCGCTAATGTAATCATAGTCCAAATCAACTGGAATACTTTTTTGTTCCATGCGTTTCAATTTTGCAACACGTTCAAGTGATTTCTTAATATAACCTTCATATTTCACTTGAATTTCGACCTGTTCAGCCACTTCGTCAGTTATGCTCTCAGCTGCTGGTATAACATTCAGTAAATCGCTGTATTTAATTTCAGGACGACGTAGTAAATCCCACGCTAAAATACCGTCTTTTAAAGGCGATCCACCGAGGCTTGTCATCCAAGCTTGCACGTCAGCAGTTGGTTTCACACGAATGCTTTGGAGGCGTGCTGTTTCTGCTTCGATTCCAGCTTTTTTCGCAAGGTAACGCGCATAGCGTTCTGCTGTTACTAGACCAATTTCATGACCCTTTTCAGTCAAACGTAAATCAGCATTATCGTGACGCAATAGTAGACGGTATTCAGCACGTGAGGTTAAGAGACGGTAAGGTTCTTTCGTGCCTTTTGTCACTAAGTCATCAATCATTACACCGATGTAACCTTCACTGCGTTTCATAATGAAAGGCTCTTTTCCTTGCACTTTTAAGGCGGCATTAATCCCCGCGATAATCCCTTGGCCAGCAGCTTCTTCATAACCACTTGTACCGTTAATTTGGCCAGCAGTATATAAGTTTGCAATCCGTTTTGTTTCTAACGTTGGCCATAATTGTGTAGGCGCCACCGCATCGTATTCAATCGCATAACCCGCACGCATCATTGACGCATCTTCAAGACCTGGGATGGAATGAATCATTTGATGTTGTACGTCTTCCGGCATGCTTGTCGATAAGCCTTGTACGTAAACTTCTTCCGTGTTACGACCTTCCGGTTCAAGGAAGATTTGGTGACGTGGCTTATCAGAAAAACGCACGATTTTATCTTCGATTGACGGGCAATAACGTGGGCCACTACCTTCGATAATTCCTGTAAACATTGGGGCACGATGCAAGTTAGCTTTGATGATTTCATGGGTGGTTTCGGACGTATACGTTAACCAACACGGAATTTGTTCCGTAATGAAAGTTGTTGTTTCATAACTAAAGGCACGGCTATTTTCATCCCCTGGTTGAATCTCCGTTTTAGAGTAGTCAATTGAAGTCGATTTCACACGCGGCGGTGTGCCTGTTTTTAAGCGGAGTAAATCAAAGCCGAGCGCGTCAAGTTGTTCTGATAATAAAACGGATGGCTGTTGATTATTGGGACCGCTCGAGTATTTAATTTCCCCAATGATGACTTCTCCACGTGAATAAGTTCCCATCGTTAAAACGACGGCAGCTCCGCGGTAAACCCCACCTGTTTTAGTCACAACGCCTTTAATCACGTTATCTTCGATGATTAATTCGTCTACTAACCCTTGTTGGAGCGTTAAATTAGCTTCTTTTTCAAGCGTGTGTTTCATTTCGTTTTGGTAATTCCATTTATCAGCTTGTGCACGCAAGGCACGTACGGCAGGACCTTTACCTGTATTAAGCATCCGCATTTGGATGTAAGTTTTATCGATGTTACGTCCCATTTCGCCACCTAAGGCATCAATTTCACGCACAACGACCCCTTTAGCAGGTCCACCGATTGACGGGTTACATGGCATAAATCCAATCATATCTAAATTAATGGTAACAACTAATGTTTTACAGCCCATCCGTGCTGCGGCCAACGCAGCTTCAACGCCTGCGTGACCTGATCCTACGACAATTACATCAAATTGACCTGCTTCATATCTTTGCATTTTTTATCGTCCCTTCTATTTTCCTAAACAAAATTGTGAGAATAACTGATCTAATAGTTCGTCTTGAACAGCGTCACCGGTAATTTCACCGAGTAAGCTCCAAGCCTGTGTCATATCCATTTGAACGAGATCAACGGGCATTTCATTCGCTAAGCCCGCTAAAACATCATCCAAGGCTGTGACTGTTTTATTTAAGAGCGCCACGTGACGCGTGTTTGAAACATACGTTGCATCTTCACTAACGACTGCACCCGAGAAGAAGAAATCAGCAATTGCTTGTTCGAGTTGGTCAATACCGTCCTGTGCTTCGAGTGAGATTTTCACAATCGGATTACCGTTCGCTAAGGCCCTTACACGCGCTTCATCCACCTGTGTCGGCAAATCTGTTTTGTTTAAAATAACCACGAACGGTTGGTGCGCTGCCGCGGAAAATAACGCTTCATCTTCAGGACTTAACGGCTCTGCCTGATTGATTACTAACAGGATGAAACTCGCAGCTGAAAGCGCTTGGCGTGAACGTTCAACACCAATTTTTTCAACGATATCTTCCGTTTCACGAATACCGGCGGTGTCGATTAATTTTAACGGCACGCCTTTAACGTTCACATATTCTTCAACGATGTCACGGGTCGTACCTGCGATACTTGTTACAATCGCCTTATCCTCTTGAATTAACTGATTCAAGAGCGATGATTTACCGACATTTGGACGACCAATAATCGCCGTCGATAACCCATCACGTAAAATTTTACCTTGTTGGGCGGTTTCTAACAATTGCAGCACATACCCTTTAACATCGGTTGCTTTTTCAAGCAACATTTTTTGTGTCATTTCTTCAACGTCATCGTATTCTGGATAATCAATATTCACTTCTACCTGTGCAAGCACATCTAAAATTTCGCGACGGAAACGACGAATCAAGCGACTTAAATTACCATCCATTTGTTTTAAGGCTAGGCCCATTGCACGATCCGTTTTGGCACGGATGAGATCCATGACAGCTTCGGCTTGTGACAAATCAATTCGACCATTTAAGAAGGCCCGTTTCGTAAACTCACCTGGTTCTGCTAAGCGAACACCTAGTTTCAAAATCAATTGTAAGACGCGGTTTACCGCTACAATCCCACCGTGCGTATTAATTTCGACGCAGTCTTCACGCGTAAATGTTCGCGGCGCGCGTAAGACACTGACCATTACTTCATCAATGGTTTCGTTAGTCATCGGATCGACAATATGACCGTAATGTATTGTATGTGTTGGTACTTCTTCTAATGATTTTGTACCCGAACGGTACGCTTGATTAACGATTTTAACCGCCTCATCACCACTGACACGAATAATCGAAATCGCGCCTTCACCTGGTGGGGTTGAAATCGCGGCAATTGTATCAAATTCTAACATATTACTGTATTCCCCTTTCATTTCAGACAAAATAAAAAGCCAAAAACACCTCATGTTGTTTTTAGCTCTGCAACACAGGTTTAAAAGATTGAGAAGTTACACCGCTTGATATTGCATGGCGGAATTCGGTTAAAAAACAACAGACTGCTCCAGACTGACGACAAACGCTTTTCAGTCTTATCATCTCGTAGCCAAAGTTACTTGAATTATTTTGACAGCAAAAAGTTTAATTCGACTTTGTTTACAAGCTGTACACCTCTGTTTTTAGCCGTAACTTATCCACATCTTTCACCTGTAGATATATTGATTTCAATGTTTATTTTAACTTATCCACATGTGAATAACAAGTCAAACTGTTTATTTTCGCGCCGCGCCACCGATCAAAATCAATTCGCTTTTATCTCGAACCACTTGTTTCGCTGTTTGGCCGTAAGAGGCCATTAGGACTCTTATTTAATACGCGGAGCGGAAATTTTAAGCAAAAAAACGCTTGCATGAACTAACTACTAATCGATTCCTACCGAAACAAAAAAACGTTCCCTTCGACTATCACAAGTCGGAAGGAACGTTTTTAACGTTTTAGAGCGTGCTTCTAAGAAAACTTATTTTTTCTTTTTAGCTTTCTTTTTCGTACTTGGTTGTTGTTTCAATGACATTTGTTCTGTACGACGTTTTTCAGCATCTAATTTCGCTTGTTCTTCCGCCATTTCACGGCGAATTTTAAACGGATTGTTGATGACCAACGTTTGAACAGCCATGAAAATGTTACCAATTACCCAATAAAGCGCTAAGGCTGATGGTAATGACCAACCCGCAAACAAGATAAAGGCTGGCATAACATACAACATCATGCTCATTTGTGATGCCATCGCACCTTCTTGTTTTGGTTGCGACATCATGCTTAATTTAGTCGATAAGAATGTTGTAATCGCAGCTAAGATTGGCAAGATGTGCATGTGATCGGCTTGTCCTAAGTTGAACCATAAAAACGTACCTGTTTCTAATACTTCTGTTCGTCTAATGGCAGCATAAAGACCAAAGAGCACTGGCATTTGAATAAGCATTGGGAAACAACCAGCTAATGGATTGACATTATTTTCTTTATATAATGCCATTGTTTCTTGTTGCAACAACATCTGTGTATCACGATCTTTTGATTTGTATTTCGCTTGAATCTCTTTAATCTTCGGTTGTAATTTCATCATATTACGTTGACTACGTAATTGTTTTACCATTAATGGTAAAATTAACAACCGAATTAAAATCGTAATTAAGATAATACCCATACCGTAGCTGTTACCTGCAAGCGCAGATAATTTCAAGATTAACCAACTAATTGGAAATACAATGTAGTGGCTCCAAAAGCCGGTTGTATTAGCGTCAACTGGATTAGATGCAGCACCTGCTGTCGGTGAACAAGCTGACAACACGAGTACCAGTGATACCATCATTAACAGTAAGAGCCATTTTTTATTCGCTTTCACTCAATAAATCCCCCTTATCAAAACTATCTATTAGAACAATTATTTAGAACGGTGTTTGTACACCTTTGCTAATTTAAGCACGTGTTCGAGACTGGCTTTCATCTCATGAAACGTCATAGTGGCCGCCGGTTTCCTGGCGATAATAACAATATCGATGTGTTGCGAAATCAGTTGATCCTTATCAAAATCCATCATTACATGACGAATGCAACGTTTAATGTAGTTACGTAAATGCGCATCACCTAATTTTTTACTAACAGATAAGCCTAATCTAAAATGGTCCTGTTGCTGTTGCGGATTCACATAGACGACAAATTGACGATTAGCTGATGAAAATCCATTTTTAAAGATTGTTTGAAAATCTTCGTTTCTTTTGACACGATTGACTTTTTTCATTGGGCTTCATTAACACCACCTATTTTTAAAATGGTCTGTTTTGATCACTATGTCAAACAAATACTATTATAGCCGAATTTTTATCAAAAAAAAACTGATATCGTCTTATTTGACTGTAATTGTAGATATTGTTTGACGTACAGACAAACGAACCGTCTTTCAAACAGTCCAACCTTATCCTATTTTTTTAAAATAAATCAAAAAAAAACCACTGAGACAACTCAGTGGGTCTTATTATGCTGATAAGACTTTACGTCCTTTACGACGACGAGCAGCTAATACGCGACGGCCGTTTTTAGAACTCATACGTGCACGGAAACCGTGAACTTTTGAATGTTTACGTTTTTTTGGTTGGTAAGTTTGTTTCATATCCAACACCTCCTCAAATCTATATTCCAAAAGTGTCATAATATTATTAAAATGACATACTAGATAATTATAGTAGATAAGTAGTGCTATTGTCAATCTAAATCGTAGACTATCTCACTCTTCCTTTTTATAACCTTGGCTTACGGCAACTCCACCAACGAAAAGTTATCCACAAAAAAAGGCTTGTCTGCGCTGTTTTTTATTATGCACAATTAACGTTAGTTTATCCACATCTTCATTTGCTAACTTGTTTCGTTTTTTTATTAGAACATGCTTATGGACAGCTTATCCCCATTTCACACCGTTGTGGATAACGTTTGTGCACACGTGAATATCTTTGTGAACAATCTTCCAATAGACTTGATAGCTTTGCAATTTTCTGCTAAACTAAAACAGATATGAACGCAAACAACAGCTGTGGATAATAAAAGTTATGCACAGTGTGTTAATAACCTGTGGATAACTTTGTTAGACGTTGTTCACTTTTTTTATCCACAAGTGTTAGTACTGTGGATAAATTTGTTTATCGCTCTAACTTTTTTTAACAGGCTACAATTGCAGGGGGAAAAAAAGAT